>CAZHFS010000120.1:3021-7687 GCA_964531885.1 uncultured Propionivibrio sp. | reverse complement strand
GATTCTGCAACACCTTCAGGCGCATGTGCACTGATGTCGGCCTGCGCTGACCGTCCCCCAGCCACACCTGCTGAGCCAGGCCCGTGGCTGGGCAAAAAAAAGCCCCGTCATCTGACGAGGCATTTTTTCTGAGAACGCCGACAAGGCGTCACAAGCAGATTACTTCAGCTTGGTTTCCTTGTACATCACGTGCTTGCGAGCCTTCGGATCATACTTCGTGATCTGCATTTTCTCAGGCATCGTCTTCTTGTTCTTGGTCGTGGTGTAGAAGTGGCCGGTACCAGCCGTCGACTCGAGCTTAATCTTTTCACGCATGGCAAGACTCCTTATTAAATCTCGCCGCGTGCGCGCAGATCGGCGAGCACGGCGTCGATACCCTTCTTGTCGATGGTGCGCAGACCGGCGTTGGAAACGCGCAGACGCACCCAATGGTTTTCGCTTTCAACCCAGAAACGACGATATTGCAGATTCGGGAGGAAGCGGCGCTTCGTTTTATTGTTGGCGTGGGATACATTGTTCCCCACCATCGGGCCTTTACCCGTCACTTGGCAGACACGCGCCATGATTGTTGCTCCAAATATCTTGGGAAGAAAGCCGAGGATTTTAACGCAAACCGGCGAAAAAAAACAAGCCATTTCTTCTTTTTCAGGACTTACCTGCCAATTCCCTTGAAAGAAGGGGGGTTGCACACGAAACACGGCGATCAGGCGACGCTTCCCGTACGCTGAATGTCCCGGCTACGCTGTTCAAATTCCTGCCGCAACTGGCGGCGTAACTGTGCCGCGCCAAAGCGCCTGAGTTCATCGGGGGTCGTCGGCGTGAATACAGGGACGGAACACGGCTTTCCGGCTTCATCGACAGCCACCATGGTAAAGAAACAGCTATTGGCATGACGCACCACTTGCGTCTGGATGTTCTCCGCAATCACCTTGACTCCGATTTCCATCGACGTTCGCCCGACATAATTGACCGAAGCCAAGAAGGTCACCACTTCTCCCACGTGAATCGGCTGCTTGAACATTACCTGATCGACCGACAAAGTCACCACATACTTCCCGGCATAGCGGCTGGCACAGGCATAGGCCACCTGATCGAGCAGCTTGAGCACGATGCCACCATGCACGTTACCCGAAAAATTGGCCATATCTGGCGTCATCAGCAGAGTCATCGTCATCTGCCGATTAGGCAGCAGCGGATCATTCGAGGAGGTGGTCGTCATGACAATTCGAAAGGCTCGCCTTAGAAAAAACAACGTGTTAATAAAGAAAACAACAGATTGCCATGCACATCAGAGCCATCCCCGTTCGGCAAAGGAAAGCGGCGCCTGCGTGCCGGCAACGATAAAGTGATCAAGTACTTTTACATCCACCAGCACCAACGCCTTCCTGAGCTCATCCGTCAGGAGCCGGTCTGCCGCGGATGGCTCGGCCACGCCGGAGGGGTGATTATGCGCGAAGATGACCGCCGCGGCATTGCGTGCCAACGCACATTTGACGACTTCACGCGGATAGACACTGGTTTGAGTCAGGGTCCCCGAAAAAAGGGCGTCGCTGGCCATCAAGCGATGTTGCGCATCGAGCCACAAGGCCCAAAACACCTCGCGCTCCAAGCCACCAAGCTGCAAGCGCAGGTAGTCGCGCACTGCGGTAGGGGAAGTCAGCGCATCCCGCCCGCGCAATTCCTCGGCCAGAGCCCGCCGCACCAACTCAAACACGGCTTGCAATTGCGCGTATTTGGCAGGTCCGAGCCCTGGGACTGCCGCCACCTCGGCCTGTGTCGCGGCAAAGAGTGCATTGAGACTGCCAAAGCGCTCGAGAAGCCGCCTCGCCAGATCGACGGCACTCATGCCGGCCACCCCCACGCGCAAAAAAATCGCCAGAAGCTCGGCATCCGACAACACACCCGCCCCCTGCTTGAGCAGACGTTCACGTGGTCTTTCGTCAGCCGGCCAGTCGGTAATCGCCATGACAGGTTCTCGGTTAGAATGTGCCGCAGTCATTTTAAGGAAGTTTCACTCAGGCTGGCGACATATTGCAGCATTCCAGCAATGGGTCCCACCCCTCCCCTGCCAGTACTGCGAGGCGTCACTCCGCAGTGCACGGTGCCGAGGCAGCTTCAGTACACTCTCATCGGATCAAATACATGGAACTCACGGGTAAACGTATCGTTCTCGGCATCACCGGGGGCATCGCCGCCTACAAATCCGCCGAACTCGTCCGCCTGCTTGTCAAACAAGGCGCCGAAGTGCATGTCGTGATGACCGAAGCCGGCACGCATTTCGTCACCCCGATCACTTTCCAAGCGCTCTCCGGCCACCCGGTGTTCACCGACCAGTGGGACGCGCGCATGCCTAACAACATGCCGCACATCGACCTCACGCGCGGCGCCGACGCCCTGCTCATCGCCCCGGCGTCCGCCGACTTCATGGCCAAGGTCGCCCACGGACTGGCTGACGATCTCCTGTCCACGCTAACCCTGGCACGCGACTGCCCCCTGTTGCTGGCACCGGCAATGAACCGCCAGATGTGGGAAAACCCGGCGACACAGCGCAACGTCGCCACCCTGCGCGGCGATGGCATCACCCTGTTCGGCCCGGCCTGCGGCGAGCAAGCCTGCGGCGAAACTGGCGCCGGGCGCATGCTCGAAGCCACCGAAATTCTTGAAAATCTGATCGCCTTCTTCCAACCCAAACCGCTCGCCGGCCGCAAACTACTCCTCACCGCCGGGCCAACTTTCGAAGCCATCGACCCCGTACGCGGCATTACCAACCTTTCCTCAGGCAAGATGGGCTTCGCTCTAGCCCGTGCCGCCCGCGATGCCGGCGCCACCGTTACGCTCGTCTGTGGCCCGGTGAGCCAGCCCACCCCGCGCGGGGTGACGCGAATCGACGTCGTCTCGGCGCTCGACATGCACGCGGCCGTCATGGAGCGCGCTGCCACGCAGGATGTTTTCGTCGGCGTTGCCGCGGTCGCCGATTACCGTCCGCAAGCGCTCGCCGAACACAAGCTCAAAAAAGAAGACGGCGACCAGGCGCCGATCGCCCTCATCCGCAACCCCGACATTCTCGCCGACGTTGCCGCGCTGGCCAAACCACCGCTGTGCGTCGGTTTCGCTGCCGAGAGCCGCGACCTCGCGGCCTACGCCGAGAGGAAACGCAAGAGCAAGAAGATCCCGCTCATCGTCGGCAATCTGATCCAGGACGGTTTCGGCGGTGATGACAACCGCCTCGTCCTTTTCGACGCCCACGGAGAAACTCCGCTGCCCCCGGGCAGCAAACTCGAACTGGCGCGCCGCCTCGTGGCGCACATCGCCACCCTGCTGGAGAAACCCTGATGCATCGTATCGACGTCCGCCTGCTTGACCCGCGCCTTGCCGACAACCCGCCGCACTACGCCACCCCCGGCTCGGCCGGCCTCGACCTGCGCGCCTGCATCGCCGCACCGATGCACATCCATCCCGGCGACACTCACCTCGTACCCACCGGCATGGCCCTGCACCTCGCCGACCCCGGCCTCGCGGCGATGATCCTGCCGCGCTCTGGCCTCGGCCACAAGCACGGCATCGTGCTCGGCAACCTCGTCGGCCTGATCGACTCGGACTACCAGGGCGAGATCATGGTTTCGGTGTGGAACCGTGGCAAAGACAGCTTCACCCTCAACCCGCTCGACCGCCTGGCTCAACTCGTCGTCGTCCCGGTGGTGCAGGTAGCGTTCAACGTGGTCGACGAATTTGACGCCAGCCTGCGCGGCGCCGGCGGCTTCGGCAGCACGGGCAAGGGATAACAAGGCGGAAAAACCAACAAACCACGAAGCACACCAAGAACACCAAGAACACGAAGAAAAAGCAAAAAGGGTTCTTTCTTTGCGGGGAATCCGGACGGAATTCAGAACAGGAAATCCGCCTTTCTTTGTGCTCTTCGTGTTCTTCGTGGTCAAAAACCCAATCTCACCCGCACCAACCCACGCAAAGCATTGCCCAGATACAGCGCGCCAGCGGCAGACGCCGCGTGCAGATCGGTCTCGGTGAGCACCGCCTCGACCGCCCGCCCGCCGGCCAGCAACTCAGCACGCAACACACCAGCTAGGCAGCCGCTGGCGAGCGGCGGGGTAAGCAGCACCCTGCCCTCTTCAATGAAGACAGTGCTGCGCGCGCCTTCGCAAACCTCGCCGCGGGCATTGAGGAAGATCGCGTCGAAAACGTCGGGCGCTGGCAATCCAGCGAGCGCCGCGTCGTAGACGCCGCGCACCGTCGTCTTGTGTCGGCGCAGGTAATCGTCAGCCGGCAAGCGTTCGGAGGCGATCACGGCAGACCATTCGCGCCCGACGCCATCGTCCAGCCGCGCGTGCGCCAGTGCCAGACTGCCGTCGTGCGCCAGCGTCAAGCGCACGCGCCGTACGCCGGAAAAATCCCGCCGCGCCAGGTCGTCCAAGGCCAAGCGCACACGTTCCTCGACATAAGAAAACCCCAAGGCCAGCGCCGAAGCAGCAAGGCGCGCGAGGTGCCCAACCAGCCGTGGATAGACGCCGTTTTCAAGGCGCAATGTTTCGATCAATTGAAAGCCAGGATCAAAGCCAGTCAGGAAGCGAGCTTTCAACAAACACTCGGCATATTCCCGCGCCGGATCGGCGTCGATGACGATACCGCTGCCGACGCCCAGTTGCGCGCG
>CAZHFS010000120.1:0-2921 GCA_964531885.1 uncultured Propionivibrio sp. | reverse complement strand
AGGTCGACGATCATCACGTTCTCGGCCCGTTCCTTGGGTGAAGCCTCAAGCGCCGCGCGCCGCGCTTCGTCGCTTTCGGCATCAAGACCGCGCGGCGCAGTGCCCTTCATCGGCCGGGTGACGACCCGCGCCCCCTGGCGCTCAAAAAAGAGTTCAGGCGAGCGCGAGAGCAGCGTCACGCCGCCCTCACCGCTGGCGATGAACGCGCCGTAGCGCACCGGCTGGCGCGTCCGCAAGGCGGCGTAAAGCGCCAACGGATGGCCGAAGACGCGAAGGTCGAGTGGGAAAGTCAGGTTGATCTGGTAGCACTCGCCGTCGGCGATCCAGCGTTGCACCTGTTCGACACGCGGCACGTACTCCGCCTCGGTGAACGCCGGCACCACTTCGGCAACGCCGGCGCAACGCCCGGCTTCAGAAAGCGAGGAAAGACGCTCGGCCAGCCAAGCATCAAGCGCTTCCGCGGACAACGCCTGCGCCTTGGCAAAACGCCAGGCGCGCAGACGGCGCGCGCCGTGGGCCACGCCACGCAAGGCCGGATCGCTGGCTGCGCCTAGCGCATAATCGGCTGCCAGTGCCGCCCACTCGCCCTGCCGGGCAGCAGCCTCAAGGCTACTCAAAAGGCCGCCCAGAACGCCTGCCGGATCGGCCTCGCCGGCCAGATCGACATCGACTTTAGAAAGCGCCTCAGTAAGCAGCCACGCACCGCCATCGTCGCGCTCAAAAAGTGCGAAAGGCGCGTGGATGGAAAATTCAGGAACCGGCATGGACAAGACGAGTAAAAGAGGGCAAGAGCGAGCACGGAACAATTAACCACGAAGAACACAAAGAAAGACGAATTCTTGTGCCGAACGCATTGTGGCAAAACATGATTTCTTTGTTTGCTTTTCCTTCGTGTTCTTCGTACGTTTCGTGCTTAAACGCAGTTCTCCACCGCCTTAGGACAAAGCACCGCGCTTACTTGCGCCGGAAGACGAACTCGAACACCGGGCCGTCTTCGTTGCTTTCAACAAGCGTATTGCCGGTTTGCCGGGCAAAGGCGTGAAAATCCTTGACTGCACCGGGATCCGTCGCCAACACATGCAGGAGTTGCCCCGAAATCATTTCGGAGAGCGCCTTCTTGGTGCGCAGAATGGGCAAAGGGCAATTCAGCCCCTGGACATCGAGCTGGCGGTCAGCGTGCATCATCGGTTGGATTTCCTCTTCAAAACGGGGATTTTACTGCCCCTGTCAAGTCAGCCCGCTAGAGAATGCCTCGTTTGAGCTTGGCTTCTTCCGCCTGCAGTCGCCGCAACTCACGCAATCGCGCATCAACCGCCGACTGCTCGTAAAAGTTGCCGTCAGTCGCCTGCTGCGCAAACTGCAATTGCTCAACCGCCTGCCCCAGCTGCCCCTGCAGGAGATAAAACTCGGCCTGCGCCCGATGCTGCTGCAAGCGTTTTCCTTGTGCCGCGTAATTGCGTGCCTGCAGGCCGTACAGTTTGTAGTCCGACAGGCTTAGCTGCAACTGGCTGTCGAGGAAGAGCTGCGCCTTTTCGTATTGACGCGCCGCGAACAGCGACTCGGCATACCCATAGACCAAAGCCTTGGCTTGCGGATACTGTTGCATGCCCTCGCGGTAAAACGACTGCGCCCCGGTGAAGTCCCCTTGGGTAGCGCGCACCTCCGCCGCCAGGCCATAAATCAGCGGCGAGCTGAGTTTCAGCCCGAGAATGGCATCGACTTCACGTTGCGCGGCGGCGACATCCTTGTTACGCATGTGAGAAATTGCCAAGCCATAACGCACGGCAGCCAAGGAAACATATTTTTTATCGCGCAAGAGCGCCGAGAACTCCTTGATTGCCTCAGCCGGCAACTCGGCCTGAGCGCGTAGTTTGGCCCGCAGCAGGTGAAAATCGAGACTGCTCACCACCTGCCGGTACGGTGCATTCTGGGCTCGCCCCTGCATATCGGACATACGCTCGATCGACAGCGGGTGCGACCGCAGATAGATCGGCGCATTGTGTTCATAGAGACGCCCGGCCTTCTGCAAGCGATCGAAAAAATCCCCCATCCCACGCACATCAAACCCGGCTTTATCGAGCGTCTGGTAGCCCATGCGATCTGCTTCGCGCTCGAACTCGCGGCTATAGGCAAGGTAAGACTGGATCGCGCCTGCCTGCGTGGCAGCAATCGTTGCCGCACCAATGTTGGCGTTGGAGCGTGCAGCAAGGATTCCTGCAGCCATGGCCAGCATCATCGGGATCGTGTTCTGCTTTTCGCGGGCAATCTGCCTGGCCAGATGACTCTGGGTCACATGCGCGATTTCATGGGCAATCACGCCCGCGAGCTCCGATTCCGACTGGGCAGACAGAATTGTTCCGGTATTGACGCCGATGAACCCCCCGAACATGGCAAAAGCATTGATCGAAGGATCGCGGATAGCAAAGAAATGGAAGTCACCGACAGGGTTTGAGCTGGATTCGACAAGCTTGCGCCCCAAGCGGGAAAGGTAATCCAGAACCTCCGGATCATCCAGATAGGTCGGCTCGCGCAAACGGATCTCATTCATGATGCTCTCGCCGATCCGCCGCTCAAGCTGGGGTGATAGCTCGCTACGCGCCGACTCGCCGAGATCGGGCAAAGCCTCTCCTTGCGCCAGCACGGTGGCGGAAACAACGGTCGCGAGCAAGGCAGATAAAGCGCAACGCCGCAGACGGGCCAGCCTGCCATACCCAATCCGGGGAGACATTGATATTCGCAACACGGCAATCCTAACAACGCATATCAAGCGCTCCATCATACCGGAAGCAGTTCGTGCCCGTGGACTGCGACAGCCTCCCCGCAACAAATCAAGGCGCCTCGCGCGCAAGATCAACCCACGCCTTGTATTGCGGAGCGAGCGTCCCCGCCCGAGTCAAGGCATCGACCAGAGCATCTGGCTG
>CAZHFS010000119.1:0-7723 GCA_964531885.1 uncultured Propionivibrio sp. | reverse complement strand
CCACAGGGTAACAGCACGCCACCTGGCACCAGGCCTCACACGCTCCCCGGAAGCTGCTAGCGCCCTGCTAGCGCCAGCTCAAGAAGAGAAAGCGGCCCATCAGTGGCTCAGCGCCGCTCAACCCACCAGATCATGACCGTTGCCGCCAACAAGAAAAGCGCTGACGGCGCAACGGCACTGAGCATAGGCGACCAACTGTTGATCGCCCCCAGGTTGGAGAACAGGCCATTCAGCATGTGGAAGAACACGCCGATCATTACCCCGGCGAAAATCTTGAGGCTCACCCCGCTTACCCGGTTGTGCGTATAACCAAACGGCAGGGCAAGCGCGACCATGACCAATGCGGCGAGCGGATAAACCAGTTTTTTCCACAACGCGATGTCGTATCGCTGGGTCTTCTGGTTGTTTTCGGCCAGATGCTTGATGTACGAATTGAGGTGAAGCAGCGACATCCGATCCGGGGCGACCATGAGCACGGAAAGGATGTCGGGATTGAGTGCCGAACGCCATTCCAGATCGGGCAGCTTGGCAACCTCAGAGCGATCCCCGGTCAGACGTGTCTGCACGATATTCTTGAGCCGCCAGCCGTCAGGTGGCAGATATTCGCCTTCAACGGCATCGGTCACCGCGCGCAGCCGTGCCTTTTCGTCGAACTCATAGATACGGATGCCGCGTAGCCGGTGATCCGGAAGCACCACCTGCACATTGATGAACATGCGCTCATCCTTGACCCACAGTCCGCTGCGCAATTCCTGGCTGACGGTCTTGCCGCGCTCCTTGAGGCGAAGCTGCTGGGCGGCGCGTTCGGCGGGCGGTGTCACGACCTCGCCGATCACGAAGGTAAGCACCGCGCAGACCGTCGCCACCATGAACAAGGATGCCAGCAAGGTCCGCGTCGACATGCCTGAGGCACGCAGCACGGTTATTTCTGAGTGGCGAGCCAGGGTCGAGAGCGCGTAGAGCGTTCCGATCAGCACGGCGATCGGCATCAACTCGTAGATCCGCCCAGGCATCCGCAGCGCGACAAAGGCGATGGCGTGCCTGAGCTGGTAATCGCCCTGACCAACGCTCTTGACCTCGGTGATCATGTCAAAGAAGCTGAACAACGCCAGGAAGCCCGCCAAGACCAGCAAGATGGCGGCCGCGACTTCGCGCGCCAGGTAACGTCGATAGATTTTCATCGGAAGAGTCGCCCCATCGAGAAAATCGCGATCCGCCGGTAGAACAGGATGGGAAGCGCCGCCAACATCAGGAGATGCACCCCGGCCAGGCCAAGGGCGAAGGAGATCCGCCCGCTGGCGATCCAGGCCTGGCTGATGGTCATCAGGTTGTTATAGAGCAGATAGGCAAACAGCGCGAGCAGGAGGTTGGCCGACCTGCCGGCACGGGGATTGACGAAGGACAGCGGGATGGCCAGCAAGGCCAGCACGATCGCGGACAAGGGCACGCTGATCCGCCACATCAGTTCGGCACGGTAGGCCGGCTGATCCACCGCCATCAGTTCATGGGTTGGCGTGTTGCGCGGCGTCCGTTCGATCCCGCGCGCCTCCTTGGTTTCCATGCGGACGGCGTAGCGCCCGTATTCGAGCACACGATACTCAGCCGTCCCGGGAATGATTTCGTAGCGCCGCCCATTTTCAAGGACCAGGAAACGGTCGCCATTTTCGGCGATTTCCGAATACCCGCGCGCCGCCATGGTCACCCCGAGGCGCTGGTTTTCAACGGCGGAAACAAAGACGTTGCGCACATAGGTCTGATCGTCGCCGACCGCCTCGACGAACACCACCCGCTGCCCCGACGACGACTCCTGGAAGGCACCAGGCGTTGCCTGGCCGGCATCGCGCTGCGTATTGAGGCTGCCGCGATACTCGGTGCTCTTCGACAAAGCCCAGGGAGAGACAAAGAGCGACAGCGCCGAGATGGCGATCAGGAGCGGCGCCAGGAAAACGAGCACCGGCCGGATCCAGGCCAGCAACGAGACGCCCGAAGAAAACCAGACGACCATCTCCGAATCACGGTAGGCTCGCGACAGGGAAAGGAGGATGGAGACAAAGGCCGACAGCGACAGCAAAGCGGGAATGTAATGCAGAGCGGAGAAACCGAGCAGCGCGACCACGGCCTCGGGGGCGATAGAACCCGCCGCCGCCTCGCCGAGCAGGCGAATCAACTGAGTGGTCAGCAGAATGGCAAAAAGCGCGACGAAGACGCCCGCTGCCGACTGGGTGAACTCGCGCCGAGTGGCGCGCTGGAAGATCATGTTTTGACTTGGTCGAAATACTGCGGGGATAATTGAGCTGGTTCAGACAGCATAGCCCGAGGAGCAAGGCCGTGGAATTTAGCATAAAAACCGGTAACCCGGAGAAGCAGAAGAGTGCCTGCGTGGTGGTTGGCGTTTTCGAAGACGGCTCACTCGACAGTGCAGCCGCCCGCATCGACAAGGCCAGCGAAGGCCGTCTGCGTGCCCTGATCGAACGCGGCGACCTCACCGGAAAAGCCGGCACGACGCTAACCCTGCACGACCTGCCCGGGACGGCCAGCGACCGTGTCTTGCTTGTCGGGCTTGGCAAGCGCGATGATTTTGGCGACAAGGCTTACGCCAGCGCCCTGCGGGCCGCCTGCAAAGCCCTGGCCCAGACCGGCGCCGCCGATGCCCTCGTGTATTTGACCACGCTGGAAGTCGGCAAGCGCTCGACGCCCTGGAAGATCCGTCAGGCCTTGATCGCCACCGGCGATGCCTTATACCGTTTCGAGCAGTTCAAGAGCACGCCCGCCGACGAGCGCGCGCTCACTCAACTCGCTTTTGCGATTAGCAAGGCCGGCGAACAGAAATCTGCCGAAGAAGCGCTCGCCCAAGGTCTGGCGATTGCCGAAGGCTGCGCGCTGGCACGCGACCTCGGCAACCTGCCGGGCAATGTGTGCACCCCCGACTACCTGGCGCGCACGGCGCGCGAACTGGCCGACGAATTCGGCCTTGAGCTCGACGTGCTCGAACGCGAAGACATGGAACAGCTCGGCATGCACTCGCTGCTTTCCGTCGCCAAGGGTTCGCGCCAGCCGCCCAAGCTGATCGTCGCCCACTATCGCGGCGCACCGGCCAAGAAGGGGGGCAAGAAAGCCAAAGGGCCGCTGGTTCTGGTCGGCAAGGGCATCACCTTCGACTCCGGCGGCATCTCGCTCAAACCGGGCGAAGGCATGGACGAAATGAAATTCGACATGTGCGGCGCAGCCAGTGTGCTTGGCACGCTCAAGACCGTCGCCCAGCTCCGCCTGCCGCTCGACCTCACGGTCATCGTCCCGGCCACCGAGAACATGCCCGACGGGGCAGCCAGCAAGCCCGGCGACATCGTCGCCTCGCTCTCGGGGCAAAGCATCGAAATCCTCAACACCGACGCCGAAGGCCGCCTGATCCTCTGTGACGCGCTCACCTACGCCGAGCGCTTTTCGCCGTCGACGGTCATTGATGTCGCCACGCTCACCGGTGCCTGCGTGGTTGCCCTCGGCCACATCGCCACCGGCCTCTACGCCAACGACGATGAACTCGCCGCCACCCTCCTTGCCGCCGGGCAGACCGCCCAGGACCGCGCGTGGCAGATGCCGCTCTGGGACGACTACCAGGACTTGCTCAAGAGCAACTTCGCCGACATGGCCAACATCGGCGGCCGCTGGGGTGGCAGCATCACCGCAGCGTGCTTCCTCTCGCGCTTCGCCCGCAAATTCACCTGGGCGCACCTCGACATCGCCGGCACGGCCTGGAAGACCGGCGCTGACAAGGGCGCAACGGGTCGCCCGGTGCCGCTCCTTGCCCACTACCTGATCGATCGCGCCGGGAAGCTCGCTTGACCCAGATTTTCTTCTACCACAACACCCCTGACCGCATCGCCGCCGCGGCGGCGCTGATCGGCAAGGCTTACGCCCAGCGCAAGCCCATCCTGGTTTATGCGCCGGAACGCGACGTCGCCGAGGCGCTCGACCGCCAGCTCTGGGTGCAGCCGCCCACGGGCTTCATCCCGCACGCCGACGCCGCGTCACCGCTCGCGCCGGAAACGCCCGTCCTGCTCACCGGCGACCTCGAAACGCCCGCCCAGACCGACCGCCTGTTCAACCTTTCGCCCGATGTCCCGCCCGGTTTTGCCCGCTTCACGAGCCTGATCGAAGTCGTCGGCCAATCCGAGGAAGAACGCCAGGCCGGACGCAACCGTGTCCGCTTCTACAAGGATCGCGGCTATACCGTGCAATTCATCGATCTGGCGGAGGCACGCAAATGAGCGAGCGCGATGACGATGTCGTCGAACGCGCCGATGCACTGATGCGCCGGCGCCGCTTCGTGGCCATCACCTCCCAGCAGCACAACCCCTTCCCGGTGACGACACACGCCCCACCGAACCAACTGCCCACGGAAGATGACCTGCCCGTACTCACTGAAGTCATTTCCGCCGACGACGACGTCCCGGTGCTCACCGATGCGCTACCCGCCAGCGAGGAGGCCGCCGCGTTTTCCGCCGACGCCGAGCGTGAAGCGCTGGTTAGCGAAATCAGCCGCCGCCTGACCTCGCAGTTGTCCAGCGAACTGGGCAGCGAGCTTGCCCAAGCCGTCGAGCGCAGACTGGCTGCCGAATTACCGACCCTGATCGAAGCCGTCATGCTCGACGTCGGAACGCAACTGCGCGCCGGCATCGCCGCCAGCGTCGGCGACGCCTGCCGCGATTTCGTGCGCCGGCACGCCTCGCCAACAGACCGCTAGGCAAGCACCCAAACAGCGCGAAAACGCTCAGCGCCGGCAAAGCCACCCGGCGCGGCGCGTGCAAAGCAGAGCCAGCGGACTGGGAGCGCGCAACGGGCTGCTCCGCCGACGACAACATCCAGCCGTACCGCCGCTGCGGGCCTCGGCGTACCCACAGTTCCGCCAGCCGCCTGCCACCTCCCGACAAGGACGGCCCCTCTGGCCGGCATGCTCTGGCCATCGGCGAGGGATGACGCACACATGGATACCAGGCGCGTTGCGGCATACGCCAACGGGGCGATCGCCATGATCAAAAATCACGATGCAATCTGATTGACCACGTTGTCATGGGCGACGATACTAGCCCCCGTTGTGCCGAAATCATCGTCGTTTTCACTCTCTTGCAGGAGCAGTCATGACACGTATTTCCACACGCTACACCTTGGCCGCCGCCCTCATTCTCGGCTTAAACGGCGCCGCCCTGGCCGCCGCTCTCCCTCCCGACGTACAACTGCACCCGAAACAGGAACTCGTGCGCAACAACGGCTCCGAGCCGGAAACGCTCGACCCGGCGATGGCGTCGGGCGTCCCGGCCAACAACATCATCCGGGACCTGTTTGAAGGGCTGACGTCAGCCGACAGCACCGGCAAGATCGTTCCCGGCGTGGCCGAAAGCTGGAAACAGACCGGCCCGCTCACCTGGGTGTTCAACCTGCGCAAGGACGCCAAATGGTCGAACGACGACCCCGTCACCACCGATGATTTCGTGTATGGCCTGCGCCGCTTCGTCGACCCGGCCACGGCATCGAAATACGCGGCGACCTTCGGCGTGTTCATCAAGAACGGCAAGGAAATCGTCGAAGGCAAAATGCCGCCGGCCGAACTCGGCGTCAAGGCGCTCGACAAGCACACGCTGGAAATCACTACCCCGTACCCGGTACTTTTCCTCCCCGAAGTCCTGACCAACCTGCAGCTCGGACCGGTGCATAAGGCGACGGTCGAAAAATTCGGCAAGGAATGGACCAAGCCGGGGAACATCGTCGGCAATGGAGCGTTTGTCCTCGCCGACTGGCAGGTCAACAGCAAGGTCGTCCTGACCAAGAACTACCGCTACTGGGATGCCAAGAACGTCCAGCTGACCAAGTGGACCTATCTGCCCATCGAAGACGGCAACGCCGATGTGAAGCTGTATGAGTCGGGAGAAAACGACTGGGTCGCCCAGCTTCCGCCCGGCACCTTCGACAAATACAAGGCGCAATACCCGAAAGAAATCCGCAACACCCCGATGCTCGCCCTGCGCTACTACTCCCTGCAGAACCAGGACCCGCTGCTCAAGGACATCCGGGTTCGCAAGGCGCTGTCCATGGTGATCGACCGCGACATCCTGGCCAAGAAAGTGACCGCCGACGGCCAATCGCCGGCCTATGGCATCACCGTCGCCGGCACCAACGGCGCCGACCCGACGACCTACGACTGGGTCAGCTGGCCGATGGACAAGCGCGTGGCCGAGGCGAAAAAGCTGCTCGCCAGCGCGGGCGTCGCCCCAGGAACCAAGATCAAGTTCTCTTACAACACCAGCGACTATCACAAGCGCATGGCCATTTTTGCCGCCTCCGAGTGGAAGACCAAGCTGGGCCTCGACCTTGAGATGGAAGCCATGGAATTCAAGGTGCTGATCAAGAAGCGCGACGACGGGCAGTTCCAGATGGCCCGCAATGGCTGGATCGGCGACTACAACGACGCGACCACCTTCCTGACCCTGGTGCAGTGCGACTCGGCGCAGAACAGCCAGAGAAGCTGCAACCGCAAGGCCGAAGAACTGATCAACCAGGGCAACAAGGAAACCGACCCGGCCAAACGCAAGGCGCTGCTGACCCAGGCGTCAAAGCTGATCATGGATGACTACCCGATGATCCCCTTGCTGCAAAACACCATGCCGCGCCTGGTCAAGCCGTATGTCGGCGGCTACAGCAACTCCAACATCATGGATCGCTACCGCGGCAAAGACCTGTACGTCATCAAGCACTAGCACACGCCGGCACCCCGGGCTGCGGCAGGCAACTGCCGCAGCCTGACGCCCCCTTCCGACCGTTTTCCTCCGGGAGTCCTTGATGTGGTCTTATGCATTCCGGCGCGCCCTGGCGACCATCCCGACCCTGCTCGCCGTCATCACCGTCTGCTACCTGCTCCTGCACCTCACCCCGGGCGGCCCTTTCGATTTTGAGCAGAAACTTTCCCCGGCGGTCATGGCCAACCTGCAGGCCAAATACCACCTCGACCAGCCGCTGTGGAAGCAGTACCTCCTCTACCTGAACAACCTCCTGCACGGCGATCTCGGCGCCTCCTTCCGTTATGAGGACTGGAGCGTCAACCAGCTGGTAGCCAAAGCCCTGCCCGTTTCGGCGGCCATCGGCGGCGGCTCGATCATCGTCGCCGTGGTCATCGGCGTCACCCTCGGCACCATCGCCGCCCTGCGCCAGAACAGCGCCACCGACTACTTCGTCATGGCCATCGGCAACATGGGCAGCGCGTTTCCGTCCTTCGTCATCGGCCCGGTGTTGATCCTGATTTTCGCCATCTGGCTGAAAGTCGCCCCCTCCGGCGGCTGGGACAACTTCGCTCCGCGCTACATGCTGCTCCCGATGTCGCTGCTGGTTTTCCTGCACGTTGCGCATATCGGCCGCGTGATGCGCGGCAGCCTGATCGAGGTCATGCACAGCAACTTCATCCGCACCGCGCGCGCCAAGGGCCTGCCGATGCGCCTCGTGGTCTGGCGACACGCCATGAAGCCGGCCCTGATGCCGGTCGTCTCGCTGATCGGGCCGCTGGCCATTTCGAGCATCACCGCCGCCGTGGTCACCGAATCGGTCTTCTCCCTGCCCGGCCTCGGCAAGTTGATCGTCAACGGCGCCGCCAACCGCGATTACACCCTGGTGCTCGGCCTCGTCGTCCTGATAGATCGGAAGAGCACACGTCTGAACTCCAGTCACCTGAAGCTATCTC
>CAZHFS010000118.1:0-7724 GCA_964531885.1 uncultured Propionivibrio sp. | reverse complement strand
TGCGCCTGGCGGCGTCCTTGATCCATGACGGTTTTCTGTTACGCAATCCTTCGGGGACCTACATGCTCGGCCCCGAGTTACCGCGTCTCGCGGCTCTGTGCATGACCGCGCCAGACCTCGAAGGCGTGATCCGCCCTTACCTGAAGTCGCTGGTTGACCTGACGCAGGAATCCGCCTCGTTCTTCGTGCGTAGCGGCAACGAACGTGTCTGCCGCTATCGTGAAAACTCGCCCCTCGCTATCCGCCATCATCTCGACGAAGGGCAGGTAATCCCGCTCGATCGTGGAGCCAGCGGACATATCCTTTTGGCCTTTGGTAGTGAGCGAGAAAACAGTAAGTACGATGAGCTTCGGGCGCAGGGCTTTTATCGCTCACTGGGCGAGCGCGATCCGGATGTGGTTGCCCTGTCCGTACCGGTGTTCGATGCCGTTGGTCGGCTTTGGGGGGCCTTAGCCGTTTCCGGCTTGCAAGGGCGCTTTTCCGATAAGCGGCAGGCCGACGCACTGGCAGCCTTACGCACGATCTCGGAGGAGCTCGGACGCAAGCTGCCCGTCGTCGGCGCTGCTGTACTTTGAGGAGGCAGTAACCGTGGCTTGAAATTGTCTGCGGATGAAACCATATTCCTAGTGCGGGATAACCCCGTTTCGCAAGGAGGAAGAAATGGCCAATCTGTCGCGTTTTCAAGGCTACGGAGAAGGGCTGGACGATCTCTTCCGTGGCTTTCTGATGAGTCCGGTGCGCTTTGAAGGGCAGCCGGAGGTCCAGATCAAGGTCGATGTGACCGAAGACGACAAGGCATACACCGTGCATGCCGAAATCCCCGGGGTGAAGAAGGAAGACATCCACGTGGGCGTCGACGGAAATCAGGTATCGATCAGCGCCGAAGTGAAGAACGAGAAGGAGGTGAAGGAAGGGAGCAAGGTGCTGCGCAACGAACGTTACTACGGTAGCGTGTCGCGCGCCTTTTCCCTGGCGCAGGAAGTGGACGAAGGGGCGGTCAGCGCCAAATACGCCAATGGTGTTCTCGAACTGGTCCTGCCCAAGCGTCCAGCGGCGCGCAGCAAGCGCATCCTGATCGAATGATGCCGGCTTGACGCAGGCGTCTGATTACGTGGCGTGCCCGGTTTTTTACAAACCGGCACGCCACGCTCGGTTTACCTTCACGCGAAGGCAAGTCCGGTGACCCCGGCGAGCATGATGGCCGCGCCGGCAATCTGTGTCGGGCGCAACGCCTCCTTGAGCAGGCGGGCGCCGAGCAGGGTGCCGATGAGCATCGAGATTTCGCGTACCGGGGCGACGTAGCTGAGCGGCGCGATCTGTAGCGCATAGAGCACCAGCGAATAGGCCGCCGGCGAGAGCAGGCCGACGGTGAGTATAGCCCCCCGGTGCGCGCGCCACTGCGCGCGTAGTTCATCCGGGCGGCGCAGGGCGAACGGGGCGAGCAGTGCGCTGCGTACGATGAGTCCGACCACATAGAAAAGTACCGGCGACATGCCGAGGGCTTTGATTGCCCAGCCGTCGAGGACGGTGTAGGAGGCGATGCACAAACCGGTCAGGAGCCCCCACAGAACGCCGAGTTGCCGTTTTTTCTGGGTAATGTTGCCACCCCGGAAGATGCGTCCACCATCGGCAGAAACAAACAGGCCGAGGAGGATAGCCGTTACCGAGAGGGCGCCGGTCAGGCTGGGCAGCTCGCCAAGCAGGGCAATGGCGACCAGCACGGTGAGCATCGGGCCGCTTCCCCGGGCAATGGGGTAGACGACCGAGAAATCGCTCACCTGATACCCTTTTTGCAGAACAAGGGAATACACAATATGGATTACGCCGCTACCGATTGCGGCAATCCACATCGAGGCGTCAAACGTTTGCGGCTGGGTGTGCCACATCCAGGCAGCGACCGGCAGCGCGGCAATGACGCTGACTTGGCCGAACAGCCAGACGAAGGGCAGCCCTCCCGCGGCTTTCTTGGCAACGATGTTCCAGATGGCGTGGCACAACGCGCCAGTGAGTACCAGGGCCAGAGCCAGTCCGCTCATCGACAGTACTCCGGATAAAACGTGTCGGTTTTCGCGGCAGGGTGCCGCACCGTGGGCAGGGTGATTGAAAAGAGGCGGTCCATAGGAGAGGAAGCTATTAGCGATATTATTTACTGACAATTTTTTGAATTATGCTCTGGCGCTCATGCCATGAGTAGTTCAAGGGTGAGTAATGGTGCGCAATTCAATCAGCAAAACTGTTAACGAGGTGACGCAGGGCTCGGCATCCGGATTCGGGGTGGGTGAAGTGCCGCTCAATGCCGTACGCGTTTTCGTGCAGGTGGCACGGGTTGGTGGTTTGAGCGCAGCGGCGCGTAGACTGGGGATGACCCAGGGCGGGGTCAGCCACCACATGGCGACCCTGGAACGCTATTTGGGCTGGCGGCTTTTTGACCGGGGGGCCGCCGGAGTGTCGCTGACCGAGCGTGGCCGGATCTATTTCGAGGCCGTGTCCGAGGCACTGGATACCGTGACCTTGACCACGCGGCAGATGGTGGCGCGCGACCCGGAGAGCGGTGGACGCCTGGTGGTGAGGACCTCCTTGCCCAGCTTTGCAACGCATGTGCTGATTCCCGCACTGTCGGATTTTTCTCGGATTGGCGGGGTGGCGGTCGATGTCCATACCTCGCTTGCGCCTCCTGAACACGGGGCGCGTTATGACGTGCTGGTGACGCGCGATCTCGCGGTCGATGCGTCCGCGCACTGGCGGCTCGCCAGAGAGATACTGGTTGCCGTGGCCTCGCCTGCCGCTGCGGCTGCCGTTGATGGCCTGCCGCTTGCCGACTGGCCCTTCCTGATTGCCCGCTCGCGTCCGGATGTGCTGGTCGAATGGACGGCGAGGCAGGGCATAGAGGCCGAGAGTGTGCAGGTGGTGGCAGGCTTCGAGCATTACTATCTGGCGATCGCCGGCGTGCTGGGTGGTCTGGGAGTTCTGGTCGTTCCCAGGCTGCTCGTGCGCGATTTTCTGTCGCGCGGATTGCTCGTCGATCTTGGCCTCCCGCCGGTGCGCGGATCAGCGAGTTACAAAGCCGGAGTGAATCCGGGCTCGCCAATGACGGGGTCGGCCGTGGCCTTCTGTCGCTGGTTGAGTTCCCTGCTCAAAAGCGAGGCTGATGGCTAAGGATGGCGGGGAGCTCGACCGTCTTGGGGAGAGTCGCTGCAGGCTTAGCCCGTGCGTCGCAGCGGCCTGTTGCGGCCTGGTTTTCGGCGTTCAAAGTGATCGAGGAACCATTGGGTCGTTTCGCGCACTTCGGCCTCGAATCCCGATGACCCCGCGATCTCGAAACCGATCTCGGGAATGGTGCGCAGGGCGTGGGCGCCATGGAGTTCCTTCTGAGCGCGCTGGGCGGCAAGTCGTTGCGGCGTATCGTTCTCTTCGATGATTTGCAGCAAGGGCGCTTCCAGCGAGCGCAGATAGAGTAAACCGGCCAGATCAATGAGCCCGGCGCGGCAGACTACGGCGGCAATGTCGTGGTCACGCAAGGCGGCAACGCGCACGACAACCGGGGAGCTGGCGTTGGCGGCGCACAGGCCCAAGGGTTGCGGCGGCAGTTCGCCCATCAGCATGCGGTGTTTGATGAGGTCAAGGACGTCGACCAGGCGGTGTGCCAGGAGCGGGACGTTGTTGTGCACATCCGGGTAATGCTCTTCCTCGCGAGCGACGAGGTTGATGAGCAGCGTCGAGAGGCCTGCGTGGCGCAGGATGCCGGCTATCACCCGTTCGCGCTCGTCCAGTGCCGTTGCCGCGTAGGCGAGGACGACAAGGCCCGGGGCCTCCGGGAGCAGAGCCAATTCGCCGTGCAGGCGGGCGTGCGCCGGGCCTTGGGCGCAGGGGATGCTTAGCGGGATGGGGTGAGTATCGGGCGTGAAGCTGTCCATGGTGCGATTAAGGCCGGGCAAGCCGGACAGGAATGCGTTGAGCGCCGAAGGGTTTGTCAAAACGGCCAAAATGCCCGGCGATGCGCGCCTTGCAGTGCGGGCAGTGACCGTCGCTTGGCAAGTCGTAGCTGCGGAAGTTGTAGCCGTCGCGTTCGATCAGTGTGGCGTGGCAGGCCGGGCAGAACGTGGTTCCGCCTTCGCTGTCGCGGACATTGCCGGTATAGACATAGTGCAGTCCGGCGTCGAGCGCTTGCTGGCGGGCGCGGCGCAGGGTCGCCAGCGGGGTTGATGGAATGTCGACCATTTTCCAGTCGGGATGGAAAGCGGTGAAGTGCAGCGGCACGTCCGGGCCGAGTTCGTTGGCAATCCAACGGGCAAGTGCGGCGATTTCAGTAGGCGTATCGTTGTGCCCAGGAATGAGCAGGGTGGTGATTTCCAGCCAGCACTGGGTGTCGTGATGGATGTAGGCCAGGGTGTCGAGCACCGGTTTGAGGTGCCCGCCGCACAGCTTGACGTAAAACGCGTCGGTGAATGCCTTGAGGTCGACGTTGGCCGCGTCCATCGCCGCGTAGAACTCGCGTGCCGGCTCGGGATGGATGTAGCCGGCGGTGACAGCGACTGTTTTGATGTGCAGGCGATGGCAAGCTTCGGCGGTGTCGATCGCGTATTCGGCGAAGATCACCGGGTCGTTGTAGGTGAAAGCTACCGACTGGGCGCCGTAAGCGGCAGCCGCACGAGCAATTCCATCCGGGCTGGCGGCGTCCAGCAGGCGGTCGGTGTCCCTGCTCTTGGAGATATCCCAGTTCTGGCAGAACTTGCAGGCCAGGTTACAGCCGGCCGTGCCAAAGGAGAGAATGGCGGATCCCGGGTGAAAGTGGTTGAGCGGTTTTTTTTCGATCGGGTCGATGCAAAAGCCCGATGAGCGGCCGTAGGTCGTCAGCACCATGTGGCCGCCGTCATTGCGCCGTACAAAACAGGCTCCACGCTGCCCATCGTGCAGCTTGCAGTCGCGCGGACAAAGATCACACTGGATGCGTGCCTGCTCGCGCCCTTCCTCGATGGGGTGCCACCAGCGGGCCGGGTGGGCGGATTCGGGAGTTTTCACGGCTGGCTCATCTGTGCGTTCTTATGACTTTGTATTGTAGTCGGGAAGAAAGGTCAGTCTTCTTTCCATTTGCGCACGCTGTAGCGCTCAAGAACAATCTGAGGTGCCCAGAAATCGCGTGGCAGGCCGGCCTTCTGTTTGAGCTGGGCCAGGAAATCCCGTGGGTCGGGCAGGGTCTCCCATACTTGCGGCAGAAAGGTGGCTCGGTGCGTGCCATAACGCAGGATGACGCCGTCAAGCCCCGGGCGCAGCCGTTTGCGCGCATCCGCTTCGTCTGCGACGACGAAGGGCTGCGCCGCCGAAAGGAGCGAGACTTCGATTCGGGTGCGTGCCAGTTCCTCAGGTGCAAGTGGCGGGAATCTCGGGTCGTGAAAGGCGGCGGCCAGGGCGTTGGCCTTGACGTCATCGGCCAAGGGGCGGTGGGCCTGCAGGCTACCGATGCAGCCGCGCAGCATCCCTTCCTGAGTCAGCGTGACAAAAGTGGCGCCGGGTTGTGCAAGTTCCTGGAGTGGCGGAGGTTCCTGCCACGCACCGGATTGACCAAAGTGTTTGGCAATGCTCTGCCGGGCAAGCCCGAGGAGGGCGGCGCCAAGGGGGTCAGTGGGCATGCTCTGGTTCCGTGGCGGTGAAAGAGATTGCCGCATAGCCAACGACACACTGTCGGTCGCCTTCCGTGTCGCCGGAATTGCGCAAGTCAATGAGCTCAGGGTGTAGCTTGTGACGGCGTGCCGCCTGGAGCAAGCCGTTGATTGGACCGGCTCCACAAGCGCTGCGCGGATCATCCAGCGGTTCGAGTGCCAGAATGTGCTCGGCCGTGCGACTGTCCGTCTCCTGGGCCAGGGCGTAAGGGTGGTAGTGCGACAGGTCGGAGCTGATGGCGATCAGCGTTTCCGGACCGCCCCAGAGGCGTTCGAGCACAGCGCTGATTTTATCCGGGGTGACGTTGCCGACAGCCAGCGGGAGGATGGTGAAATTCGGCAAAATGGTTTGCAGGAAGGGAAGTTGAACTTCAAGCGAGTGTTCCTGGGCGTGAACGGCGTCGCTGACGCCGACCTGTGGCAGATCGAGTATCGCCTCTCGCGCCATGCGGTCGATTTCGACGTTGCCGAGCGGCGTGGAGAAAGCATCACAGGCGGGTAATGCCAAACCATGGGTCAGCGCTCGATGTGCCGGGCCGAGCAGGATAACGCGCCGATATTGCTGGGCGAAGGGGGCGAGGCGAGCATACAGCCGGGCGGCGATCGGGCCGGAATACATATAACCGGCGTGTGGCACGATGACGGCCTTGGGTGGGGCATCGCCAGTCCTCGTCATGGTTAGGTGAGCGTTTTTCAGCAAGGTGTCAATGCAGGTGCGCAGTTCCTCCGGGCGGTCTGGGTAAAACCTGCCGGCGACGGCGGCGGGGCGGATCATGAGCGTCATGTGTCCTCCTGTCTGGTGACGGGGTGTGGCTCCTGAAGCCGGAAGTGACAGCCTGTGACAACACGGAAATCCCTCTCCTGTGCTGATTATCGACCTGATCGAACTAAAAGCAAGCCTTTCTCCGAGATGTCATGGATACGGCCAAAGACAGACTCGTTGAATGAACGCGGAGTAGAATGGGCACATGACACGACCAGCCCGCCATTTTGCACTTGTACCCGCCGCCGGCAGCGGCGCACGTTTCGGCGCCGAGATGCCCAAGCAATACCTCCCGCTTGCCGGCTTGCCTGTGATGCACCATACGCTGAAAGCTTTGCTTGGCTGTCAGCGCATCGAAAAAATATGGGTAATACTGACGCCAGGCGATCCGTGGTGGCCTGCGCATTCGTGGCCTGAACTCGGTGGCCGCGTCGAGCCCTTGTTTTGCGGCGGCGCCAGCCGCGCCGAGAGCGTGGGCAACGGCTTGGCCGCTGTCGGACATCTGGTGAGCGAGGATGACTGGGTGCTGGTGCATGATGCCGCGCGTCCTTGTGTAACCGCCCAGGCACTGGAGAGCCTGTGCCGGGAATTGGCCGATGATCCGGTGGGGGGGCTGTTGGCCATGCCGGTTGCCGATACGCTCAAACGGGCCGACGGCAAGCACCGCGTTGCCGAGACGGTCGGACGTGAAGGATTGTGGCAGGCGCAGACGCCGCAGATGTTCCGTTATGGGTTGTTGACCCGCGTGCTGGCTGGGCTGTCGAGTGTGACCGACGAGGCGAGTGCCTTCGAAGCGGCTGGCTATGCACCACGCCTCGTTCGTTCCGATATGACAAATCTCAAAGTGACCTATCCGGCCGATCTCGCGTTGGCCGAATTTATCCTGAAAGGACGCGCCGAATGATGCGCATTGGCCAGGGCAGCGATATTCATGCCCTCGTAGAGGGGCGCAAGCTGATCATCGGGGGGGTGGATATCCCGCACGAGCGCGGCCTGCTCGGTCACTCTGATGCCGACGTGTTAGTGCATGCGGTGATCGATGCTTTGCTCGGCGCTGCCGCGCTTGGTGATATCGGCCGCCACTTCCCGGATACCGATCCGCGTTATGCCGGAGCCGACAGCCGAGTGCTGTTGCGCGCCACACGTGAATTGCTTGCGGCACAGGGCTGGCGGATCGTGAACATCGATTCGACGATCAGCGCACAGCGTCCGAAAATGGCGCCACACATTCCGCAGATGACAGCAAACCTGGCGGCCGATCTCGGCTTGCCGGCGGATTGCGTCGGGATCAAGGCCAAGACGGC
>CAZHFS010000117.1:0-7778 GCA_964531885.1 uncultured Propionivibrio sp. | reverse complement strand
CTGGTGTCCGGGTTTGGTGCCTTGGGTTTGCGCCATTTGAACGTCAGCCTGCTTCACGTGACGACGCAGTCGGTACCGGGGCTCCTCCAGGTCAATGACATGCGGACGGCCTACCTTGGTCTGATTCCGAAAGTCTATGCGCTGGCGACGGCCGCAGACGAAGCGCAACGCAATACCCTGGACAAGACCGTCAAGGAGGAGATCGCGCGCCTTGTCGACCGCATCAATGCCTATTCGGAGCGCATTACGGATGTTAACGACAAGGCGGTGCTCGACGAAGCCAAAATGGCGCTGGTCAGTTTTGTTGGCAAGTTACGTCAGATCAGTTCGCTGGCCGGGATCGGTGAGTCGCAGATGGCGCTGGAGGTGATCCAACGCGATGTCGACCCCCTGCATCAGCGGCTCAGCAAGGATTTCGATCGTCTGGTCGCCAATCACATCGACGATGTCAAGGAAGATGCTGCCGTGGGCGAGGCGACCTACTCGCGTACGTTGCTGGTGACGGCATTGGTGGCGCTCGCCGGGTTGGCGGTTCTCGGAGTGTGTGGTGGTCTGCTGGGGCGCTCGATTGCGCGGCCGCTGGCGGCGATGCAGCAGGCGATCGCCCGCACGGCGGGTGAACTCGATTTTACCCAGGCCGTGCGCGTGACCGCGAACGATGAAATCGGACGTGCCCTGCACGCCTATAATGCGCTGCTGAGCAGCCTCCGGGAGAGTTTTGCCGACATTCAAGGTGCCGCGCAGAGCCTGGCGGGGGCGACTGACGAGGTTGACCGTGCCGCTCGGGAAATCGCGGATAACTCAAGCAGCCAGAACGATGCGGCAGCAGAAATGGCGGCGGCGATCGAACAGCTGACGGTCAGTATTTCATTGGTGGCGAGCCAGGCGCATGAAGCCAGCCTGACCACCCAGAAGGCACAGAGCCAGGCCGAGCAGGGGGCAGAGATCATCCTCTCCACTGTGGCCGGTATCCAGACGATCGCTGGCTCGGTGCGCCATGCCGCAGAGCGTATCGAAGCGGTTAATTCCGATAGCGAGAACATTCTGTCGGTGGCTGGGATGATCCGTGAGATTGCCGAACAGACGAACTTGCTGGCACTCAATGCAGCGATTGAGGCGGCGCGTGCCGGGGAGCAGGGGCGCGGGTTCGCGGTGGTGGCCGACGAGGTGCGCAAGCTCGCTGAACGTACCGCGCAATCGACACAGGAAATCTCGGGTATCCTCGGGAAGATGCAGGGCAGTGCCCGGCAGGCAGTGGAGGGTATGGCATTGGCCGTGCGC
This sequence comes from uncultured Propionivibrio sp., assembly GCA_964531885.1. Lineage (GTDB taxonomy): Bacteria > Pseudomonadota > Gammaproteobacteria > Burkholderiales > Rhodocyclaceae > Propionivibrio. Next base: position 6,497 of record CAZHFS010000117.1, on the reverse strand, counting down.
GAGGTTGAAGTCGAGGTCGAGCGGGCGCAACGCGCTGGTAACAGTATCGAACAAATCCGTCAGGGAGCCGGGCAGATGGTCGGAACCATGGAGGAAATTTCCGGGGCGGTGCGCGAGCAGAGTACGGCAAGCACTTCGATTTCCCAGCGTATCGAACAGATCGCTCAGATGGTCGAGCGCAACAGCGAATCGGCACGTTCGACCGCAGAGGCAGTCTCACGTATGTCCGGGATGGGGCGCGAAATCGCCAAAACCTTGAGTGCCTATCGGGTGTAACCCCGTAAGGGCTGGTGTGCACGTTCTCGCTGCTGGGCTTGGCAAACGGGCTGTGCCGGTTTCGTCGATGCGGCGTTAGGTGCGGGGCGCGTGAGCTATCGCCAGGCTCGGGATGGTCGGTAGCAGCCAACCGGCGCAGCCGGTACAATGTCGTCTCTCTTAGCGTGTGGCCTAGCGGCCACCGCGCGCATCGTTGTGGTCGCGGGCAAGCGTTGCGACCTCTCCATCACCGCCGGAGGCGAAAACCGCCTCCTCTTGTGTCACGAAGGTTTTTCCATGTCGCTTAAATGCGGAATCGTCGGTCTGCCCAATGTCGGCAAGTCCACCCTGTTCAATGCCCTGACCAAGGCCGGCGTCGCGGCCGAGAACTATCCCTTCTGCACCATCGACCCGAGCGTCGGCGTTGTCGAGGTGCCGGATAAGCGTCTCGCGCAACTCTCGGCCATCGTCAAGCCGCAGCGCGTTGTACCGGCCGTGACCGAATTCGTCGATATCGCCGGTCTGGTCGCCGGGGCGTCAAAAGGCGAAGGCCTGGGTAACCAGTTTCTGGCCAACATTCGCGAGACGGATGCCGTGTTGCACGTCGTGCGCTGCTTCGCCAACGATAACGTCATTCATGTCTCGGGCGGTGTTGATCCGATCCGTGACATTGAGGTCATCGATACCGAGCTTGCGCTCGCCGACCTGGCGACCGTCGAAAAGGCGCTCAACCGTTACCGCAAGCCGGCCAGTGCGGGCGACAAGGAAGCCAAGCTGCTCGTTGCTGTGCTCGACAAGTGCTACGCCCAACTCGACCAGGGCAAGCCGGTGCGTGCGCTCGATCTATCGAAGGAAGAGTGGGCCAACCTGAAGCCTTTCTGTCTGATTACTGCCAAGCCCGTGCTCTACGCCGCTAACGTCGATGAGAAGGGCTTTGCCAACAACCCGTACCTCGATGCCGTGCTGGCCCATGCCGCAGCAGAGAAGGCCGAGGTCGTTGCGGTATGTGCGGCCATCGAGGCTGAAATCGTCGAGCTCGATGACGAAGAGAAACAACTCTTCCTTGCCGACCTCGGCCTGGAAGAGCCTGGCCTTGACCGACTGATTCACGCCGCTTACCACCTCCTGGGCTTGCAGACCTACTTCACGGCCGGGGTCAAGGAAGTGCGCGCCTGGACGATCCATAAGGGCGACACCGCACCGCAGGCTGCCGGGGTCATCCATACCGATTTTGAGCGCGGATTTATTCGTGCGCAAACCATCGGCTTTGATGACTTCATCGCCTGCAACGGCGAACAAGGGGCCAAGGAAGCAGGGAAAATGCGCGCCGAAGGTAAGGATTACGTAGTCAAGGACGGAGATGTGTTGAATTTCTTGTTCAACGTCTAAGCAGTGCCTTTTGTTCACTGGTGCGGTTCAGTTCAGTCCTTAGGTGGGCCAACTCGGTTATTGCGGGCAACAGGCTGGCCTCGCGCTAGAATTGGCGGATGCATAACCAGACTCTTGTGCCTTCATCGGTGACTGCTGAGGTTTCCAAACGCCGCTATCGGGGCCGTTTCGCGCCGTCGCCCACCGGTGCCTTGCATTTCGGTTCCTTGGTTGCCGCCGTGGGCAGTTATCTTGATGCTCGCGCTCAGGGCGGCGAATGGCTGCTCAGAATCGAGGATGTTGATGCGCCGCGTACGGTGCCAGGGGCCGAGCTGGCCATCCTGGCCACGCTCGATGCGTTGGGCTTCGAGTGGGATGGGGCGGTGGTAAGGCAGAGCGAGCGGTTGGATCTTTACCACGGTGTCCTGATGCGTTTGCAGGCGGAAGGTCAGGTCTATCCGTGCGCCTGCTCGCGTAGCGCCATTGCGGCGCGTTCCACCCAACACTCCGTGGATGGCGGGTTGCTCTATTCCGGGAGTTGCCGGAACGGCTTGCCGCCAGGGGCAGCTGCCAGGGCCTGGCGCTTGCGTGTTCCTGACCGGATTGTCGAGTTTGTCGATCGGGTGCAGGGGGGGCACGCACAGAACCTTGAGCGCCAAGTGGGTGATTTCGTGCTGCTGCGAGCCGATGGGCAGTACGCCTATCAGCTGGCGGTAGTGGTTGATGATGCCGAACAGGGGGTTAACGCCGTTGTACGTGGCGTCGATCTGCTCGACTCCACGGCAAGGCAGATGTGGCTTCAGGCTTGTCTTGGCGTCCCGCATCCCAGTTATGCGCACCTGCCTGTTGCCGTTAATGCCGCAGGTGAAAAATTATCCAAGCAGACGCGCGCATTGGCGATCGATGCAAAGCAAGGCAGTGCTCTGCTTGCCGAGGTAATGGCATTTCTCGGTTTTGCAGTACCGGCTGAACTGACGCATGCTGCCTTGCCGGATTTCTGGGCATGGGCGAAGTCCGTTTGGTCGATGCAGGAGGTTCGCCGGGTGCGCGCGATCCACTGGCCGGGCTTCGGCTAACACATGAGCGCAGGGCGCTAGCGTGGGGGATGCATCTGCTGGTTGAATCATTATCCCGGTTCGCGGGCAGTCTGAGTGCAGAGTCAGGCGGGGCGCAGATGAGCGGAGAGTGGTGCGTGGTCTGACAAGGTGTTCCAGGGGGGCTCGCTGTGGATTCTGGCGTGCTCGATGGCGAAGCCGCGCAGATAAATCCGGTCGAGGCGCAGCATGGGGCGACGTGCTGGGTAGCTACGGGCCGGCATGCCCTCCTGTAGATCGCCGATCGCTTCACGCAAGCCGAGTCGCTGGGCCAGCAGGCTGTCTGCTTCGTTGCGCCAGTCATTGAAGTCGCCAGCCACGATGAGGGGCGCGGCGCTTGGTGCAATGGTTTCCAGATAGCTGGCCAAAGCGTCCATCTGGCGGCGTCGTGAGCGGGCGAACAGGGAGAGGTGCACGCAGACGCAGTGCACGGGGTGTACGGCGCCAGGAATTTCAATCATGCAATGAAGGAGGCCGCGCCGTTCAAAGCGCAGGTGGGTGACATCCTGATTGAAGGCTTGGGCAATCGGGAAGCGCGACAAAATGGCGTTGCCATGGTGGCCGTGGTCGTAGATGGCGTTTCGCCCATACGCTGCGGCATGCCAAAAGCCCTCGGCAAGGAAGGCGTACTGCGGCTCGCGCGGCCAGTTGTCGTGCGCCTCTGCGCGGCGGCTGTTCCGTCCCTGCACTTCTTGCAGAAAGACCAGGTCGGGTGCCAGACCGCGCAGTTGCTCGCGCAACTCATGCACCATCACCTGTCGGTTGAAGAGCGAGAGGCCCTTGTGGATGTTGTAGGTGACGACGTGCAGTGTCTGGCCGGTCATCTCGTTCAGGATGCGGCGAGCATCCTCTCCACAGACAGGCGCGCCAGAACGGCCTCGTGTTCGGGGACGCTGATCCGGTTGACGATTTGCCCGGCCGCCAGGTTTTCTAGGGTCCAGGCCAGGTGTTGCGGGTCGATGCGCTGCATCGTCGAACACATGCAAACAGTCGGCGCCATGAACTGAACGATCTTGCCCTCATGTTTGACCTCCTCGGCGAGGCGGTTCACGAGGTTGAGTTCGGTGCCAACCAGCCAGCGGGTTCCGGGTGCGGCTTCCTTGACCACTTTGACGATCAGCTCGGTTGAGCCCACTTGGTCGGCCAGCTTGCAGACGTCGAAGCTGCATTCAGGGTGGGCAATGACATGGCCATCCGGATATTGGGCGCGGAAGCGCTCGATGTGCGCCGGCTGGAACATCTGGTGTACCGAACAGTGCCCTTTCCAGAGGAGTATTCTGGCCTTGCGGATTTGTTCGGGAGTGAGACCGCCCAGTTCCAGGTCCGGATCCCAGACCACCATTTCCTCGAGTGGGATGCCCATCGTGTGTCCGGTCCAGCGGCCGAGGTGCTGGTCGGGGAAGAAGAGGATCTTCGGGCGCCGGGCAAACGCCCATTCGGCGATTTTCCCGGCGTTCGACGAGGTGCAGGCAATGCCCTCGTGGGCGCCGCAGAATGCCTTGAGATCAGCGGCTGAGTTGATGTAGGTGACGGGAGTGACTTCACTTTCGACGTCGAGCACGCTGGCCAACTCGCGCCAGCAGCGCTCTACCTTGGCGAGGTTAGCCATGTCGGCCATCGAGCAACCAGCAGCCAGGTCAGGCAGGATCACGACCTGCTGGGGCTTGGACATGAAATCGGCAACCTCGGCCATGAAGTGCACGCCGCAAAATACGATGAATTCAGCGTCAGTCTGCGAAGCAAGGCGCGAGAGCTTGAGGGAATCGCCAGTCAGGTCGGCGTACTGGTAAACGTCGGCCCGCTGGTAGTGGTGGCCGAGAATGACGGCGCGGTCGCCGAGTTTGGCGCGCGCGGCGCGAATGCGTTCGTGACAGGCTTCGTCCTGGAGCTTGTTGAACAGGTCGAATTCGATGCGTGAGGTATTCATGGGCAATTGATCGGCGGTCCAAGCAACGGTGCTTGGCCATCCTGGAACGGTAGGTGATGGTCTGATTAGGCGGCGTGTCAGCTTTGCCAAGGCAGGCCGGCGTGACGCCAGCCGCCGATGTGGCCGCGCTGGCCGTTGGCATCCTTGTCGCCTTCAAAGCCTTCGAGAACGTTAAAAGCTGCTGTGTAACCTGCCTCGCAGGCTAGGGCGGCGGCATTGTGTGAGCGGGCCCCGCTACGGCAGATGAACATGATCAGCGCCTCCGGGTCGGCGCATTGCTTGAGCTGCGTCAGGAAATACGGATTCGCCTGATTTCCTGGGTAGCTCATCCATTCGATTTCCACAGCGCCGGGAATCCGGCCGACCCAGTCCCACTCGGCGCGCGTGCGAACGTCGATCAGGCGCGAGCCCGGTGCATTCTGCAGCAGGACAAACGCTTCGCTTGGCGTGACGGCCCCGGCATAAGGCAAATCAAGCTCGCGTGCGCGCAACTGGGCGCGGGTCAGGATGTCGGTGAGGTTTCCCATGCGGTGGATTAATCCAAAGTCTCACGCTACAGTATAAAACACTTGCTCCGGCTGTGACTTGATGAAAATCACAAAAAGAGTTAAGCACTTGCATGGTGCGTTTGTGGGTAGAAAATGCACCTTAATGGTGCGTCGTCGGGCATTTTATTCGTGCTGCTGATTCAAGCCCCTTGTCCTGGCATGTTTTTCTTATGTCGGATCGATTGGCACGCTTTCTGCTAGAGTTCGGGGCGCCTTTCTAAAATACCGCCGGATAGGCCGGCAACGCAGAGGAGAGAATACACATGGCTAGCCCGCAAGACGTGATCAAGATGGTTAAGGAAAATGACGCCAAGTTCGTCGATTTCCGCTTTACCGACACCCGTGGCAAAGAGCAGCACGTGACCGTTCCGGTCAGTGCCTTTGATGAAGACAAGTTCGAGTCCGGCCATGCTTTCGACGGTTCGTCGATCGCCGGCTGGAAAGGTATTCAAGCATCCGACATGCTGTTGATGCCCGATCCCGGCACGGCCTATGTCGATCCCTTCTTCGACGAAACCACTGTGGTGCTGCACTGCGATGTTGTGGATCCCGCCGATGGCCGTGGCTATGACCGCGATCCGCGCTCGATCGCCAAGCGCGCTGAAGCCTATCTTAAGTCCACCGGCATCGGTGATACCGCCTACTTCGGCCCCGAGCCTGAGTTCTTCATTTTCGACTCGGTCGAGTGGAGCGTGGATATGTCGGGCTGCAACCTGAAGATCTACTCGGGTGAAGCTGCCTGGACCTCGGGCGAGAAGAGTGAAACGGGCGGTGGCACGGGACACCGCCCGACCGTCAAGGGAGGCTATTTCCCCGTTCCGCCGGTCGATAGCCTACATGACGTGCGTTCGGCGATGGTCCTGACGCTCGAATCGCTTGGCATTCCGGTCGAAGTGCATCACCACGAAGTGGCCACTGCCGGCCAGTGCGAGATCGGTACCGTGTTCAATACGCTCGTGAAGCGTGCCGACTGGACGCAGACGCTCAAGTACGTGGTGCATAACATCGCCCATCAGTACGGCAAGACCGCGACCTTCATGCCCAAGCCCATCGTTGGCGACAACGGTTCGGGCATGCACGTGCACCAGTCGATCTGGAAAGACGGCAAGAACCTGTTTGCAGGCAACGGCTACGCTGGCCTTTCGGAACTGGCCCTCTACTACATCGGCGGCATCATCAAGCACGCCAAGGCACTGAACGCAATCACCAACCCGGGTACCAACTCGTACAAGCGCCTCGTTCCGCACTATGAAGCGCCGGTCAAGCTGGCTTACTCGGCGAAGAACCGTTCGGCCTCGATCCGCA
>CAZHFS010000116.1:0-7841 GCA_964531885.1 uncultured Propionivibrio sp. | reverse complement strand
ACCCAGGAGGAGATTAAAGCCTGCGTATTCATCCGCATGCGTGTGGATGCTTTCGACAAACTGGTCAATGGACTCCGCAGACACAAGGAACCCAGCGGCCAGTGCCCCGCGCGAGGGCCGAGAAGAATCATTTGACCGGCCTTCTCGGTAGTTGGTCAGAGCCGCGAAGCGACCTGTGCGGCTCGCGCCAAACCATGTACCACCTGCTTCAAGGTCACGTCCTGCGCAAACATGTTCGGCATCCGGCCAGAAAGTGGCGGCCGCCGTCGGTCGAGCATGAAATTCATCTCGGTTAGCCGCAACGGCTAACGGATAGTCGGGGTGCAGTTGCCAGCCAAGGATGATCAGGCACATGCCTTAGTTCGATGAAACCAGCATTCAGGCCAGGTGTTCAACACGGAAACGGATCCCTTCCGGGGTGCCCAGTGTCAACGCGCTGTCTAGGTAGTTCTCCTGAATGACTGCCAACGCGACATAACCCCCTGTGGGTGCAGGTGCCGCATTGGCAACCATGCCGACTGGATGTTCCGGGCTGTCAGGACTGTGAATGGGCAAACCAGGAGCCATTGCCGTATCGGCATGCAGACGATAAAGGTGACGTTTGACTTTGCCGAGGTATTGCGTACGCGCAACGATTTCCTGGCCCGGATAACACCCTTTGTGGAAGCTGACTCCGCCAATGCGGTCGAAATCTGCCATTTGCGGCACGAAAGCTTCACGTGTCGCACTACAAATCAAAGGAATGCCAGCCTGAATATCGAGCCATTGCCATACCGGCCGTCCAGCAGGCGTAGCAATCGTGGTCAGCTTGGTCCAAACGCTCAAGGCAGATTCTGACGGGGCAACGATAATGAAGCGTTGTAAATCAATGCGCAGGATCGTTACAGCGTCAGAGATGGCGCTTTGCATGGCTTCAGCCGGAACAGCAAGTCCTGCTGCCTCCAGGGCTACTACAGACCTGGTGCCGGAAAGACCAAACAACGCATATTGTTCGGAAAGGTCAGCCACCTTGACCTTCGACCGCAAGATGTACATCTGCAGTCTCTTGTGAGTGTCCGCAACGAGATCGTTTGAGAGTAGGGCGCGATAAGCGCCTTCCGAACGATAAAAAAGAAAGCTCGCAACCATGCGCCCTTTGGCCGTGCACCAGGAGGAATGCTGAACACCTTGCGGCGCAAGGTGATTGATATCACTGGTCAACTGATTGTGAAGAAAGGTCTTTGCCTCATCACCTGAGCATTCGAGCAATCCAAGGTGCGTCAGTGGCACGATGACCGTGCCATCCTGGCCGGCACAAAGCTCAGCGGCGGGGGAATTAAATGCCAAAACATCCTTGCCTGAAAGTTGCGCGCCCAAGGCACCCAAGCCTTCGGTCCAATGTGCGTTCATATTCATTGTCCTTATTGCTGTTCTTTTAAGCGTGGTGGCTGGCAACACGAGCCTGCACAGATATGGTTCTGACTTCCGAATTCGGCACTGGTTCGACTTGCCGGCACGCCAGGGTATGCTGGGGTATTATATCGCCTCTCGAAGCGGCCTCAGGCGACCGATGTGCGCTAAAGCGGGTCTGATTTCCTCCCAAATTTTGAAGTACGCATGCGAAAACTGATCCGTATCCTGCTTATTGCCATCCCACTTGTGCTCGCCACTGTGGCTGGCGGAGCTTACTGGCTAGCCAACAAACCGCTTCAGTTACCGAACGATCCGCTCGAATTTCGCATTACCCCGGGCAGTGGCATGCGGGCCGTCGCACGCGATATGGCTTCAGCTGGACTGCCTGTCCACCCCGAACTCATGGTTGCACTGGCGCGTTGGATGCGCGTCGACACTGCGATCAAAGCCGGTAGTTATGAGATTCGAAGCGAGATAACGCCGGTTGATTTGCTCCGAAAATTGACGCGTGGAGATGTTACCCAGGCAGAAATCGTCTTTATCGAAGGCTGGACATTCCGCCAGATGCGCGACAAACTCGACGCACACCCCGATATCCGGCATGACAGCAAAGGCCTGCCGGATGCCGAAGTGATGCGCCTGATTGGGGCAAGCGAAAATGCGGCCGAGGGCCTCTTTTTTCCGGACACCTATCTGTTTGCCAAACAAAGCCGCGACCTCGAAGTACTCGCCAGAGCCTATCGGACCATGCAACGCCACCTCAAGCGAGAGTGGGAAGGGCGTGATCAGGGGTTGCCTTACACTGATGCGTATCAGGCACTCATCATGGCGTCGATCGTGGAAAAAGAGACGGGGCGTGATGCCGATCGCCCGATGATCGCCTCGGTTTTCGTCAATCGTTTGCGCTTGGGGATGCTTTTACAGACTGATCCGACCGTGATCTACGGGCTGGGCGACCGATTCGACGGCAACCTTCGCAAACGAGACCTGCAGACGGATACGCCGTACAATACCTATACGCGAAGTGGGCTGACCCCGACCCCGATTGCCATGCCTGGTCTTGCATCGCTTCGGGCAGCGCTACATCCGGCCAACAGCACAGCCCTCTATTTCGTAGCGCGCGGCGACGGCAGCAGTCAATTTTCGCGGACTCTTGATGAACACAATCAAGCCGTAAATAAATACCAGAGGAGTGGCAGGCGGTGAGTCAGGTTAGTTGCCCACGCGGGAAATTCATCACCTTCGAAGGCATCGACGGTGCGGGGAAAAGCAGTCACATCGCCAGTGTCGTTGAGCTCCTGCGTGGAAAGGGCCTGACAGTTGTCGCCACGCGCGAACCCGGCGGCACACCGCTCGGTGAGAAACTACGCGAACTCCTTCTGCACGAGGAAATGCATCTTGAAACGGAAGCGTTGCTGATGTTCGCAGCGCGACGCGAACATCTCGCTCAGGTTATCGAGCCGGCGCTAAACCGCGGGGATTGGGTCGTCTGCGATCGTTTCAGCGATGCCACCTACGCATACCAGGGAGGCGGTCGCGGGCTCGACAAGCATAAATGCCTTGAGCTTGAACACTGGGTGCATGACCACGTTTATCCGGATCTCACTTTCCTGTTTGATCTACCGCCGTCCATCGCAGGAGAACGAATTGCCCTGCAAGGACGCACACTTGATCGCTTTGAGCAAGAGCGCGTCGACTTTCATCTTCGGGTGCGTAATGCCTATCTTGAACGCGCCCGTTCTGCCAGCCAGCGCATGCGGATTATTAATGCTGAGCGTCCCATTGAAGCCATACGCGCTGAAATTGAGGCGATTGTCCAAACCTTGTGCGCATGAACCCGCTCGATCTGCACAACGAATCCTGGTCCCGGCTCAATGCAAGGCGAGTTCGCTTGCCGCACGCGATGCTGTTCGTCGGTCAAAAATCCATTGGTAAACGCGCCTTGGCGCAGGCCTTCGCCGAGTCACTATTATGTGAGCAGCCTCAGTCTGACCAAATTGCATGCGGTACTTGCCCCTCATGCCTTTGGTTGTCCCAAGGGAACCATCCCGACTTTCGCCTGATTCAGCCCGAGGCGCTGGCTGAAGGAGACGAGCCAGGAGAAGGGGAGGGAAAGGCCGACAGCAAGAAGAAACCGAGCCAGCAAATCACCATCGATCAAATTCGAGGGCTCGATGATTTCCTGCATGTCGGAACCCACCGACACGGCTTGCGTGTCATCTTGATTCACCCAGCCGAGGCAATGAATCGTGCAACGGCAAACTCTCTTCTCAAATCACTTGAGAAACCAGCTCCAAGTACATTGTTTATATTGGTTACAAATGAATCGGACAGACTGCTTCCGACCATCCGTAGCCGATGTCAGGTATTCAATGTGCCTAGCCCATCCCCTGAAGCTGCGGCGGCTTGGCTTAACAAGAATAAGGTTGCAGACGCCGCCCAGTGGCTGGCTTTATCTGGCGGAGCACCTTTGTTGGCGTACGACCTTGCCATGAGCGACGAGGGAGCACTGCTTGACGGATTGTTCAATGAACTCGCGCAAGGCCCGCGACTCAACCCCTTGCAAGCCGCCGCAGCAATCGACCGGCTGATCAAATCCGACAAACGCACTGCACCACTGAAACGCACCGTGGAATGGGTTCAAAAGTGGCTGGTCGATCTGGCGCTTGTGTGCAATGGTTGTACACCTCGATTTTTTATCCATCGAGCAGACAGTTTGAACCGGCAAGCGACAGCCACCGATAGTGCCCGTGTCTTGGCCTTCGCACGCAAAGCGCTACAATACAGAGGACAGTGCGATCAACCCTTGAATAGCCGGCTCTTCCTTGAGGAATTATTCCTCGGGTTTGTGACGCTGTTCCGATCTGACGCGAGAAGACCATGAGCAATCCTGCTGATCCTAAGACCGTAACCGCGCCTCGCCCGAGCGTCCTGTCGCTGAACATCAATTCCAAGTCAGCGCTTTATGCGGCTTTCATGCCGACCTTACGTAATGGCGGGATTTTTATCCCGACGACCCGGGTATACAATCTCGGTGACGAAGTATTCATGTTGCTTTCCTTGATGGATGACCCAATCAAACTGCCGATTGCCGGCACCGTGGTCTGGATCACTCCTCCGGGCGCTCAGAACAGCAAAGCTCAAGGTATTGGCGTCCATTTCAAAAATGACGAAAGCGGCATCGAGGCAAAACGTAAGATTGAAGGAATGCTTGGCGGCGTGATGCAATCGACGCGCCCGACCCACACCCTGTAGTTATCCCAAAATCGCTGCCATGCTCACGGTTCCACCGGGCCGTTACTCGTCTGGTTGCCTGTTTATCGGTACCGTTCGTGATGTTGATTGATTCACACTGCCATCTGGATTTTCCAGATCTCGCGGCAAATCTCGCCGGCCACCTTGCCTCGATGGAGGACAATGGCGTCACACATGCCTTGTGTGCCGGCGTTACGCTTGAACGCCATGAAGCCTTGATGAGTCTTGTCGACATGACTCCTACCCTCTTTGCATCCGTTGGGGTACATCCTGAAGAAACAGGGGGTCGCGAACCGAGCGCAGACGAACTGGCAATACTGGCCACACACCCTAAGGTTATTGCCATCGGAGAAACCGGGCTCGACTATTATTGGCACAAAGACGCGCCAGAGTGGCAACGCGAGCGTTTTCGAACCCATATCCGCGCAGCTCGTTCGTGCAGCAAGCCGCTCATCATCCATAACCGAGATGCAACCGCCGACACCTTGCGCTTGCTGAAGGAAGAGGGCGCATCACAAGTCGGCGGGGTCATGCACTGCTTCACCGAAGCCTGGGAAATTGCAGAGGAAGCTTTGGAGCTTGGTTTTTATATTTCCATTTCTGGCATCGTGACGTTTAAAAATGCAGCAGTGGTCAAGGATGTTGCCTGTCGAACACCACTTGATCGGCTATTGATCGAAACGGATTCACCCTATCTCGCTCCAGCACCTTTCAGAGGCAAACAAAACCAACCGGCCTACGTAAAATACGTTGCCGAGGAAATCGCCCGCCTGCGGGATATTTCGTTCGATACTGTTGCCGCAGCAACAACTGCAAATTTCAAACGCCTCTTCAAAGTTGATATCTAACATTAAATAGAGATCATAACAAAATGAAAAAATTATTAATTTCTTTGTTTTTCATTCTTCCTGGCCTAGTCAGCGCAGGCGTGTTTGAAGATATGGAGGAGGCGATCATCCGCGGCAACGACTCTGCTGCAATTACCCTGATCCAACGCGGCGTTGACGTCAATACGGTCGATCGCAATGGTAATTCCTTGCTCATGCAAGCCATCGTCCGCGACATGCCTGAGCTGGTAAATTACCTTGTGAAAAACCGGGCTCGCGTCAATTTGCGTAACCGAAACGGTGAAACCGCACTCAGTCTTGCCGCTTTTCATGGCCGAGAGACTTATGTACAAACCCTGGTGACGGCTGGTGCCGAAACAAATTTCTTTGGCTGGCCGCCTCTCGTTTATGCGGCATACAATGGCCACCTAGCGATTGTCGAATACCTGATCAGCAAGGGTGCCGAGGTAAATGCAAAAGCTGAAAACGGGATGACGGCACTGTTTTTTGCTGCCCGCTTTGGCCATCAGTCCGTTGTCGGCTCTTTGCTTCAACACGGCGCGGACCCGACCATTATCAATCCACGCGATGAAACGGCGGTCGACTGGGCGCTAAAAAGCGACAACACCGATATCGCCGACATGATTCGGGCCGCTGGTGGCCGATCAGGAAAGAGCGTTACCCTGGATTTGAGCAAATAAAAAAAGAGCAGGGCGCTGTCGTGCCGATCAAGGCGGGTTTCGCCTGATCGGCATTATCCGTAACTTGCCGGCCTTGATGTTTTTATTCAGAAGTCGATAAATCTCGACCTCAAACGCCAGACGCTGACTCCTCTCCAGGAGTTGACCAAGTTCCACCTCGCTGTGCACTGTCCCGAGATAACGCCATTGATCGACCACGTGAAAATCTTCGCGCATTCCAAATTCATCACGTTCAACGAGGGCGATCGGCCCATCGAACCGCCAAGGTTCGACTTTCATTTTGGCAATTGCACTCAAAAGCCGCGCACCATGAACCGCTAAAGGCTCCTTGCCCACACAGGCGCCTCGACAGCTTTTTTGCCGAAAGGCGACGCAGGACTCGTTCGGCTGCGAATTTCCAAGCCCCAACATTTTGTGACATAAGTGGTGCGCTTCGGCAAGTCGGCGCAACGTCGTGACTGCTTCTCGCGCATGGGCAAACAAACCATACAGATCCGGGGTCACCGCAAAATCACTGTCGGATGAAGAAACCAGATGCGGCCTGAAGTCGCCAGGAATTTCTGTCTGACGAAGTTGCCAGGAACAAAGCTCTGGCGAAGGATGTGTGCCCGCCAAGCGAAATTCAGCAAGACGTGCGCCAAATTCTCCTGCTGTTTCATGCCAGGCGATGGACTGCGTCTCCCGAAAGAGCAGGCTATTTCTGTTGTCAGCTGAGAAATGCGTCAGGACCTGCTGTCGGATGTTTGCGCAACGCTTGCAGACAAGAAGATTTTTGTCCGCCCCATAGAGAGCATAAGCTCCAGGTGCCTCAGGCAGATCGTCCACGAGGTCTGGTTCAAGTTGCGGCGGGAGTTCATAACGACCAACGATAGTATCGACTGCCGCGCAAATGGCCTCAGCTGGGAGACGTTTGTGCCAGTCCTGCCACAATACCCAGAGTACTTTCGCATCGGCAAGTGCGCGATGGCGAGCCTCCGTATTGATCCCATATCGCGCCACGAGAGCCTCGAGGCTGTGTCGGTGATGTTCGGGAAAAAGGCGACGTGACAACTTCACCGTGCACAAATTTGGCGCACGAAATACCATGCCCAGACGAAGAAACTCACGCTTGAGGAAGCTGTAGTCGAAACGCGCATTATGGGCAACGAACAGACGTCCTTTGAGCTTGGACAACACCTCATCAGCGACCTCGGCGAATGTCGGCGCACCAACGACCATTGAGTTTTCAATTCCCGTTAAGCGCGATATGAACGGGCTGATTTCGCGCTCCGGGTTCACAAGGCTTGACCATTCCCGCACACCATCCTGATCGACTTCTACGATCCCAATTTCGATGATTCGATCATTCGCAAAATTGGCGCCTGTCGTTTCCAGGTCCACAAAAACCATCGGCAAGCTACTCGACAAGGGCATGAATGAAATCTCGAAGTCTTGGGAAGGCATCCTGAAGATACCTGGATTGTCTGACTTAAACACAAACCGTAAAGCGCATAATTTGTATTATGTAAAGTCAAATATTGGCGTAATCATTTCGGGTCAGTTTAAGTCGTCAGTCTTCAGCACCGGTAAAGGACAGACATCAATCCCTTCTTCGATGAGATTGTTGTACTCTGCGATACTGGCCTGTCCGTGGATCGGTCGTGCGGGCGCTTCGTCATAATGGATA
>CAZHFS010000115.1:0-7891 GCA_964531885.1 uncultured Propionivibrio sp. | reverse complement strand
AACAGCCATTCATCCCCGGCAGCCCGGTTTCCGGCCGGGAGATTAGCCTGCATCGCTGCCCCCAGGGCAACGACCTTGTCCGGATCAAGGTTGTTGAGCGGTTGCTGACCGAAGAACTCGGCCACGGCCCGCTGGATCTGCGGCATGCGCGTTGCGCCGCCGACCATCACCACGCCCTTCACATCTTCCGGGGCAAGGCCGGCATCGCGCAATGCCTTTCTCACTGGCTGCAAGGTTTTGGTCACCAGCGTCTTGGTGATCTCGGTGAAGATCTCAGTGGTCAGTTGCAAGTCGACGACTTCGCCCGACGACAGGCGCACCGAAATCGGTGCCACACCGTGCGGGGTCAGGTACTCCTTGGCTTCGCGGGCGCTGGTCAGGAGCAGGCGCGCATCTTCCGCCGAAAGCGGCTTGAGCTTGGCGCTCTCCAGAATCCAGCAGAAGATGCGCTGATCGAAATCATCACCGCCGAGCGCTGAATCGCCACCGGTAGCAAGCACCTCGAAAACGCCGCGGGTCAGGTTCAGAATCGAGATATCGAAGGTGCCGCCGCCAAGGTCATACACCGCATACACGCCCTCCGCCGCATTGTCGAGGCCGTAGGCAATCGCCGCGGCCGTCGGCTCATTCAGCAAGCGGAGCACGGACAAGCCGGCAAGCTTGGCTGCATCCTTGGTCGCCTGGCGCTGCGCATCGTCAAAATAGGCCGGAACGGTAATCACCGCGCCAACCAGAGAACCCCCAAGGGCATGTTCGGCACGCTCGCGCAGGGTGCGCAGGATGTCCGAGGAAATCTCCACCGGACTCTTGACCCCAGCCACCGTACGCAGACGCACCATGCCCGGGGCTTCCTCGAAGTGATAGGGCATCGACTCGCGGTGCGCGATATCGGAAAGCCCACGCCCCATGAAGCGTTTGGCAGAAACGACCGTATTACGCGGATCAGCCGATTGGGTGGCCTGGGCTTCATAACCCACGGCAAGCACCCCATCCGGACCATAGCGAACGACCGAAGGCAGAAGCGCCCGTCCGAGTTCGTCGGCGATCACCGTCGCCTGCCCGCTGCGCACGGTAGCCACCAGCGAGTTGGTCGTCCCGAGATCAATGCCGACGGCAAGTTTATGCTGGTGCGGCGCAGCAGACTCGCCGGGTTCCGCAATCTGAAAAAGTGCCATGAGGTTCGATTATTCCTGTGCGATAGTGCATTAAAGCAAGCTTAGATATCCAGTTCGGCCAGCGCGTCGTCGATTTCGGCCAGGAGTTTTTCCAGGAACATCAGGCGGCAAACCCGCTCCGCGGCAAAGACGTAATCGCGCTTGTCGTCAATGGCCGCAGCCAGTTGTTCGTAACGCTCCGTCTGCCGGACCTTGACCCGCCGCCGCAACTGTTCGAGCTCTTCCTGATCGCATGCCTGGCGCGCTTCAGCGACTGCCTCGCGCCATTCCATCTGCTCCATCAGAAATTCTGGCGGCATGACCGAATTGTTTTCGTCGTCAACCCGGTGGCCGACCAATTCCAGCAGATAACGCCCGCGCAACAGCGGTTTCTTGAGCGTCAGGTATGCTTCGTTGACCCGCGTCGCCCACTGCATCGACAGACGACGCTCCACATCGCTGGCATTGGCAAAGCGATCCGGATGAATCAGCGAAAGTAGCTCACGGTAACGTTTGTCGAGCACCGCTCCGTCAAGGCGAAAGGTGCGCGGCAGTTCGAACAGCGCAAAATTGTCGGCGTTGAAGTCCATGGTCGTCGGTCTGCCGTGTCAGGCCGGGCCTGAAACACGCGGATTGTCTGGAATAAAGCATCCGCCCAAAGCCAGCTAGGCTAGACGTTGAAACTCTCGCCGCAACCGCAGGCGTCCTTGACATTGGGGTTATTGAACTTGAAACCTTCGCTCAAACCTTCCCGCACATAGTCGAGTTCCGTGCCATCGATATAGGGCAGGCTTTTGGCATCGACAAAGACCTTGACTCCATGCGATTCAAACGTCAGGTCGTCGGCATCAATGGCATCGGCAAACTCAAGTTTGTAAGCAACCCCTGAACAACCGCTCGTGCGAACGCCAAGGCGCAGACCGATCCCTTTGCCGCGTTTGGCAATGTAGTTGGCCACGTGTTTGGCCGCGCGTTCCGATAGCGTGACAGCCATCTGTTTTTTCTCCTTTACGTCTGCCGGCCGGGGGCCGGCAATCCCTGCTTTGGGCGCCACCGCGATGGCGCCTCTGCACTCACTCGCCGTGCTTTTTCTTGTAGTCCGCCACGGCAGCCTTGATCGCATCCTCGGCCAGAATCGAACAATGAATCTTAACCGGCGGCAAAGCCAACTCTTCGGCAATCGCCGTATTCTTGATCTCGAGCGCCTGATCGAGCGTCTTGCCCTTGACCCACTCGGTCACCAGCGAGGACGAAGCAATCGCCGAACCGCAACCGTAAGTCTTGAACTTGGCATCCTCGATCACACCGTCCTTGCCAACCTTGATCTGTAGTTTCATCACGTCACCGCAGGCCGGTGCGCCAACCATACCGGTCGCAACGCCATCTTCCTCCTTGGCAAAGGACCCGACGTTCCGCGGATTCTCGTAATGATCCATCACTTTACTGCTGTACGCCATGCTTGCTCTCCTTGTTTCCTCTACGGCCGAACGCCCAAGCGACGCACAACCGGAACAACGTGCTCCATCAGTGGGCGGCCCACTGCACCGTATTCAGATCGACACCATCCTGCACCATTTCCCAAAGCGGCGATAGCTCACGCAATTTGCCGATCTTGGTGCGCAACAACTCGACCGCGTAATCAATCTCTTCTTCCGTGGTGAACCGTCCGAGTGTAAAGCGGATCGAACTGTGCGCCAACTCATCTTCACGCCCGAGTGCTCTCAGGACGTAAGACGGCTCCAGCGAGGCCGAGGTACATGCCGACCCCGAAGAGACCGCCAGATCCTTAACCGCCATGAGCATCGACTCGCCTTCAACGTAGGCAAAGCTGATGTTCAGGTTATGCGGCACCCGTTGCTCAAGATCGCCGTTGATATACACCGCTT
Organism: uncultured Propionivibrio sp.; assembly: GCA_964531885.1. Lineage (GTDB taxonomy): Bacteria > Pseudomonadota > Gammaproteobacteria > Burkholderiales > Rhodocyclaceae > Propionivibrio. The sequence goes on along the minus strand of CAZHFS010000115.1, from coordinate 4,851 downwards.
CGATCCCCGACAAGCCCTTGAGCAAACGGTCACGCAAGGCGCCGATACGTGCATTTTCAGCAACCATTTCCTCGCGCGCCACACGAAACGCCTCGCCCATCCCGACAATCTGATGGGTCGGCAGGGTACCCGAGCGGAAACCGCGCTCATGGCCGCCCCCGTGCATCTGCGCTTCAAGGCGGACACGCGGTTTGCGCCGGACATACAAAGCCCCAATGCCTTTTGGCCCGTAGGTCTTGTGCGCCGAAAAGCTCATCAGGTCGACCTTCAGGGTAGCTAGGTCAATTTCAACCTTGCCCGTCGCCTGGGCCGCATCGACGTGAAAGATGATGCCCTTCTCGCGGCAGATTTCGCCAATCTCGGCGATCGGCTGAATGACGCCGATCTCGTTATTCACGAACATCACCGAAACCAAAATGGTATCGGGACGAATCGCCGCCTTGAATACCTCGAGGTCGATCAGGCCGTTCTCCTGTACGTCGAGGTAGGTCACCTCGAAGCCCTGCCTCTCCAGTTCGCGACACGTGTCGAGCACGGCTTTGTGCTCGGTCTTCACGGTGATGAGGTGCTTGCCCTTACCCGAGTAGAAATTGGCCGCCCCCTTGATTGCCAGGTTGTCGGATTCGGTCGCCCCGGACGTCCACACAATCTCCTTGGGATCGGCATTGACCAGCGCCGCCACCTGATCGCGCGCCGCCTCGACCGCCGCCTCGGCCTCCCAGCCAAACGCATGCGAACGCGAAGCCGGATTGCCGAATTTCTCGACCAGATAAGGAATCATCTTCTCAGCCACACGCGGATCAACAGGCGTTGTCGCCGAGTAATCCAGGTAGATCGGAAGTTTCATCGTCTTGTTCTCCATCGCGAAGTTAGTTCGAATAGTTTGATTAGTTCGAATCGATTTGTTCAGACTGTCATCGCAGTCAGTCGTTGCAAGCGCAAATACGTTGCCTGCAGCATCGTTATGAAGCCAGCCACATCCTCAGCCAGGGTCGCTCCACCCAGGCTGATGCGCACCGCCCCGCGTGCAACCGTCGGTTCAACCCCCATCGCCTGCAAAACATGCGAAGGCTCCGGATTGGCGCTTGAACATGCTGCCCCGCTGGCCACGGCAAAGCCTTCCCGGTCAAGCTGGGCAACCAGCGTTTCGCCATCGATGCCCGGCAGGGCGAAATACACCGTATTCGGGAGGCGCTCCGCCCCTTGCCCGAAAACTCGCGCCCCGATCCCAGTGAGTGCCGCCACGAGTTCGTCGCGCAAAGACACAAGATAGGACCGACGCTCATCTTGCAACCGTCGTGCCAACGAACAGGCAATGCCGAATCCCACAATCGCTGCCACATTTTCCGTCCCGGAACGCAAGCCACGCTCGTGCCCGCCACCGGCAATTTGCGGCTCAAGGTCAAGCCGCTTATCGAGCACCAGCGCACCAACCCCTTGTGGCCCACCAATCTTGTGCCCGGACAGCGTCATGGCATTGACACCAACCAGGTTGAGCGCCCGAAAATCGAGAGGCAGCTTGCCAAACGCCTGCACCACATCGCTGTGAAACATGGCACCAACCGCTCGCGCCTTGCCAGCCAGCGCAGGCAAATCCTGAACCACGCCGGTTTCGTTATTGGCGAGCATGATCGACACCAAGGCCGGCCGCTGCGCCAGCGCGCTGGCATACGCCGCCATATCAACCCGACCCTCAGCGTCTACCGGCACGAAATCGACAGCCCACCCACGCCGCGCCAGTTGCTGGGCAGGCTTGAGTACACACGGATGCTCGGTGGCCCCAACCAGCAAGCGTCCTATGGGCTGCCGTTCTGCAAACCCCTTGATAAGGAGGTTGTTGGCCTCTGAACCACCGCTGGTGAACACAACCTCGCCCGCCACCGCACCCACGGCATCGGCCACCTGCTGGCGTGCCTCGTCAATCGCCCGCCGCACTGCCCGCCCATACTCATGGCGGCTCGACGCATTGCCGAAACGTTCGCCAAGCCAAGGCAACATGGCTTCGCGCACCGCCGGGTCAAGCGGTGTCGTCGCGTTATGGTCGAGATAGACAGGGGCAAACATGTTCGTCTGGAAAGCCTAAAGTCAGGCCGCGACCACCATCGGTTTGCGCTGTGCTGCGACCGGACGAACCGCCCGCCGCGCATCCTTGAGCATGGAGACGCCGACACCGGCTTTACGTGCCTGCTTTTCCACGAGATCGAACAAGGACACCGAAGACAGGTACTCGTACATCTTGTGATTGAGCGTCGTCCACAGTTCGTGGGTCATGCAGCGCTCCTTGTCCTTGCAGTTCTCGTTACCACCGCACTGCGTGGCATCAAGCGGCTCATCGACGGCGCGCACGATATCCGCCACGGTGATCTGGTCAGCCGGCCGGGACAGGCAATAACCACCACCCGGACCGCGCACGCTGTCGACCAAATGGTAGCGACGCAGCTTGCCGAACAGCTGCTCAAGGTAAGACAGTGAAATATCCTGACGTTCGCTGATCCCAGCCAGCGTCACGGGGCCGTCGCCCCCGCGCATGGCGAGATCGATCATGGCTGTCACCGCAAAACGTCCTTTGGTTGTCAATCGCATGGGTTAATCTCCTCCAAATACCCGATTAGTCATGTCAACTTTTGATTTAGTTCCCAAATCTAGTCGACAATTTTACTCAGGTAATTCGGGTCAAATTTGTCGGCGGTCGCCAGCTCATCCTCACGGCATACCCCGGCCGCATCGAGCTTCTTGAGCAGAAGCTCGATCCGCCGGTCGGTTTCCACCGCGTGATCGAGCAGACCGTGAATCGCCTTGGCCAAAGGATCATCGGGCTTGCCGGCCAACGCATAGGCAGAAAAGCCCATCGTTTCGGCCTTCTCCTCGCGTTTCTGGGCCTGCTCGGGATCAATCACCCGGGCCGGGTTGCCGACCGCCGTGCAGCCGGACGGAACCGGCTTGACGACCACCGCATTCGAACCGACCTTGGCCCGTTCTCCAATGGTGATCGGGCCGAGAATCTGCGCGCCAGCGCCGATGACAACACCGTCCTCAAGGGTAGGATGGCGCTTGCCCTTGTTCCAGGAAGTCCCCCCCAGCGTCACGCCATGATAGAGCGTGACATCGTCGCCGATCACTGCCGTCTCGCCGATCACCACCCCCATACCGTGATCGATGAAGAAGCGCCGCCCGATCGTCGCGCCCGGATGGATTTCGATCCCTGTCAGGAAACGCGCAAGGTGCGAAACAAAGCGCCCGCACCAGCGTAAACCATGTGTCCATAACCAGTGCGCACAACGGTGCATGATCAGCGCATGCACACCGGGATAACAAGTCAGCACCTCCCAGAACGTGCGCGCGGCAGGATCGCGCTTGAAGACAGAACGGATATCTTCACGCAACCGGCTAAACATCAGGACGAACCTCCATCGGGACAGAAACAGGTAAACCGGGAATTCTATAATTCCCGAGTGAATCGATCAACATTTATTCCAACGAAGCCGGACCACACCGTCAGCTGAAGGCAAGCCCCGTCGCTTCACGGCTTGGAGGAACGGCCTGCCGCCCGAGCCACCACCTTATCCACGGCATCCAGAACGCCGCGCAGGATGTTGATCTCGTCGCGCTCCAGCTCAGCCCGCGCGAACAGACGACGCAGCTTGGGCATCAAGCGTTTGGGCTGCGTCGGGTCGTGAAACCCGGTATCGACCATCACCCGTTCGAGATGCTCGTAAAAGCGCTCGACATCCTCATGCGTCGCCGGCGGCGAAGCGAAAGGCACGGTCTTGGTCACCACCGGAGGCGCTTCGTCATAAGCGGCCATGCGCAACTCGTAGCACAGCAGTTGCACGGCCGCCGCCAGGTTGAGCGACGAATAGCCCGGATTGGCAGGGATAAACACCGCCCGCTGACAGCGCTGCACTTCGTCGTTGGCCAGCCCCGCCGTTTCATTGCCAAACAGCAGAGCCACGTCACCCAACGCGCTCTGCGCAATGATCTCCGGGCCTGCCTGACGCGCCGTTTGTGGCACCGGGCCGAGATTGCGCACCCGCGCCGAAAGCGCAACCACATGCACGCAACCCGCTAACGCCTCATCGATGGAGGCGCAAATGCGCGCATTGCGCAACACATCCTCTGCTCCGGCAGAGCGCGCCACCGCCTCGGCAACGGCGTGTGCATCGTGGGGATAGGTTTTCGGGCACACCAGCACCAACTGGCTCAAACCCATGGTTTTCATGGCGCGAGCTGCAGCGCCAATGTTGCCGGGATGGCTGGTGTGCGAAAGGACGATGCGTACACGTGACAGTGCGGCATCTCCGGAAAGGGGAAAAGACAGCGAATGAGACGCCAAGGGCGGGTTCATATAAAATACGCGATTAATCACCGAAACGGAGCGGCGCGGATACCCTGCCCGCCCCCTCGGTTCTCTTTATTAAAGAAACGCCATGCACCCAGCCCTGAACATCATGATCAAGGCCGCGCGCCGCGCCAGCCAGATCATCAATCGCGCTTCGCAGGACCTCGAACACGTCAAGGTCGCCACCAAGCAGCAAAGTGATTTCGTCACCGAGGTCGACAAGGCGGCCGAGACGGCCATCATCAACGTACTTCGCGAAGCCTATCCCGACTACGGGATTCTAGCAGAAGAGAGCGGCCTCACCGCCGGCAGTGGCTCGGGAGACGATTATCAGTGGATCATCGACCCGCTCGACGGCACAACCAACTTCATTCATGGCTTCCCGCAGTATTCGATCTCGATCGCGCTCGCCTACAAGGGGCAACCGAACCAGGCCCTCGTCTACGACACGATCCGCAACGAACTGTTTACCGCCAGTAAAGGCGGTGGTGCCTTCCTCAACGAGCGCCGCA
>CAZHFS010000114.1:0-7905 GCA_964531885.1 uncultured Propionivibrio sp. | reverse complement strand
TGGCCTGCTCTCCGTAGCATAATGGATAGTGCACACGCCTCCTAAGCGTGCGATACAGGTTCGATTCCTGTCGGGGAGGCCAATAAGAATTCCAGAATTTCCCAGCAGCATCCTCAAACCCGCTTAACCGCGGGTTTTTTGTTGGGTTGCCTCCCCGACCTTGACCAAAGCCGTACTCAGCCCAGATCGACCGGGACGAAGAGACGCGTTTCGCCGCGCTGGATGAGCAGCGCGATACGTTTGTCGGCCTTGCCGACCTGCATGCGCAGGGCCTCGACACTGGCCACCGGCTCGCCATTCACTGCCAGAATCACGTCGCCTGCGCGAATTCCGGCCTTGGCTGCGGTCCCTTGAGCCTGCTCGACACGCAAGCCGTGGCCGGCACCGTTCTCAACCGGGCGCACAGCCAGCCCAAGTCGTCCGCCTACCGTCGGGCTGGCATCGCCTGCCGTGGCCTGTACGGATAGCTGACGTCCCACCTGTACCTTGATCTCGCGCTCGGCGCCCTTGCGCCATACCTTCAGCGTCGCTGTCGCCCCTGGCGCAAGGTCTGCCACCAGCGGCGGCAAGGCGTTGGCCGTACCGACCGGTTGCCCGTTGACCGATAAAACCACATCGCCGGCCTCCAGCCCGGCCTTGGCCGCCGGGCTGCCAGGTTCGACACCGCTCACCAGCGCCCCTGCTGGGCGCGGCAAACCGAAGCTCTCGGCAAGCGACTGGTCGAGGGACTGGATCGAGACACCCAAACGGCCACGCTCGACCCGGCCAGTTTTGATGAGCTGCCCCTCGACCTTCATTGCCACCTCGATCGGGATCGCGAACGACAAGCCCTGATAGCCGCCGCTGCGACTGTAGATCTGCGAGTTGATGCCGATCACTTCGCCGGCCATGTTGAACAGCGGGCCGCCCGAATTGCCCGGGTTGATCGCCACGTCGGTCTGGATGAAGGGCACGTAGTTCTCGTCCGGCAAGACTCGCGAAAGTGCCGAGATGATCCCTGCCGTTGCGCTGCTCTCGAAACCGAACGGCGAACCGATGGCCAGCACCCATTCGCCGACTCGCGCCTTGGCCGAGTCTCCGATTTTCACTACCGGGAGCCCGCGCGCCTCGACCTTGAGTACCGCCACGTCCGTCGCCTTATCTGCTCCGACCACTTTTGCCTTGAGTTCTCGCTTGTCAGAAAGCTTTACGGTCACCTCGTCCGCCCCGTCAACCACGTGCGCATTGGTGAGGATCACCCCGTCCTCGCGCAGGATGAAACCGGAACCCTGCCCACGCATGCGCTGTTCCCCGCGCGGCTGTGGGCCCTGGAAACGCCGGAAAAAGTCATAGAACGGATCGCCAGGATCAAACCCCGGAATATCGGGCGCATCGGCCGCGCGTCGCACTTTGCCTGCCACGCTGATATTCACCACCGCCGGCGCGTTGCGCTCAACGATCGCGCTCATATCCGGCAGACCGGTCGGCACCGGGGCAACATTTGTCGCGGCCGGGGGAGCAACGCTCACTGCCGTACCGGCATGGGCTGCGGTCCACGGCTGCACGCTGCCCAGGGTATACGCACCTAATAATCCGACGGCCACCAGCACCACTGCTGCGCCACGCTTGAGTTGCCAGGTACGCTTTTCCATCATCCTCCTCCTGTATTCACTGTCCTAACCCACCCCCGGCTGTCCGGGAATGACCATGGCCAAAGCTTAGGACTGGCCGACTTAAGGTCGACTTAAGGGGATGTAACAGTACGTAAGGAATTGTGCGAATTTTCGACATTCCCTGCCTGGAAGGCGCATCCAGATGCGCCTTCCAGCCTTGCCGCCATGAGATCAAGCATCCATGCGCCTTGCCGGGCATCGCCCGGACGGCGGTTGCTCTCGCCGCGAGGCTCAGGCGGAAGCCGCGGCCAGATCTTTAGCTGGAAACGTCACGCGCACACGCAGTCCGCCTAACGGAGCATCATCCAGCCTCACCTGTGCCCCATGCCGTTCGGCGATGGCGCGCACGATCGCCAGCCCGAGGCCGCTGCCGCCGCCTGCGCCGGCTTGATCCGTCGTTGCCCCACGATAGAAACGATCGAATACGCGTTCGCGTTCGGCAGGCGGGATGCCCGGCCCGCTATCGGCAACATCGAGGTACGTCTGCCCATTGCTCACGCCACAGGCCACATCGACTTGCCCGCTGGCGGGGGTATGACGCAGGGCATTGCCGAGCAGATTGGCGAGCAGGATGCGCAATGCATCAGCATCCCCTGTAATGACCGCCGCCTCGTCGCAGGCAGCCAGCCCGAGGTCGATGTCACGCGCGTCGGCAAGCGGGGTGTATTCGAGTACCGCGCCACGCGCCACATCGGCAAGCGAGACCGGGGCACAGACTCGCTCTGACGCCCCAGGCTCAAGTCTGGCCAGGGTCAGCATCTGGTGCACGGTGTGCGTTGCCCGCTGCAGCCCTGCCTTGAGCTCGGCGACCGCCTCAGTACGAGTTGCGTCGTTTGCAGCGCGTTCCACGAGTTGCAGCTGCAACTGCAGCGCAGCCAGCGGCGAGCGCAATTCGTGTGCGGCGTCGGCCACGAAGGCGCGCTGCATGGACTGCGCCTGCTGCATCCGCGCCAGCAGGTCATTGAGGGCGAAGAGCAAGGGCTCGACTTCCTCCGGCACGGTAACCCCCTGCATCGGGGTCAACGACTCCGGCGAACGGGCCTGCAGCGCCTGAGCCAGGTGCGCGAGCGGCTGCAGGCCGCGATGTACCAGAGCCCAGATCAGTAAGGCCAGGACCGGCAGGATCACCACAAAAGGTTGCAGCGTACGCCAGGCCGCTGCCGCTGCCAGGCGATCACGCACGCGCATGGGCTGAGCAACCGAGATCGTCAGGCCGCGGTACTGCAGGGCGAAAGCGCGCCAGGGGCCATCCTCGCCGTTCACGGTCGACAGTCCAAGGCGCGTGAGTTCAGGGGCCATTAGGGGCCGGCGCGAAGAGTAGACGATCAGCCCCGTGCGGTCCCAGACGCGAATCACGTAGTCGAGATCCTCGTCGTTCGCCAACCGCTCGGCAGCGTCGAGAAAAGACTGATCACGCACGGAGAGCGCAATCTGCTGCAGCTGGTAATCGAAGAGGTCGTTTGCCTCCTGGCGCGCCAGTCGGTAGGTCGCCCAGGCGGCGAGCAGCATGGTAATGCAGACGGTGCCGATCACCCCGGCGAGCAGATGCGCACGCAGCGAACGCATACCCTCAGCCCCGTTCCGGCACGCGGTAACCGACCCCGCGCACATTACGGATCCATTCCGCACCAAGCTTGCGCCGCAGGGCGTGGATATGTACTTCGACGGCGTTGCTCGCCACTTCTGCCCCCCAGCCGTACAGGCGCTCCTCAAGTTGCGCCCGGGAAAGGGGAACCCCGGGATTTTCCAGCAGCGCCTGCAAGAGGGCAAATTCGCGCGCCGACAACTCAAGTGGCTGACCGTCCTTGAATACCTCGTGCGTCGCCGGATCAAGCGCCAGCGCGCCGTGTTCGAGACGAGGCGAGGCCCGCCCGCCCTGGCGCCGGCCAAGCGCACGCAGTCGCGCGCCGAGTTCGTCGAGGTCGAAGGGTTTGACGAGGTAATCATCGGCACCGGCATCCAGCCCGCGCACCCGGTCGGCCACCGCATCGCGCGCGGTGATGATCAGTACCGGCAGCGCCACACCGCGTGCACGCCAGGCAGCCAGCCACTCCAGCCCGCTTTTCTCCGGCAAACCGAGGTCGAGCAGAATGAGTTCATGCACGCCACTTTGCAGGGCGAGGTCGGCCGCCGCCCCGTCACGTACCCAGTCGACGGTATGCCCGTCCTGGCGCAGCCCGCGCTGGACGCTGGCACCGATCATCGGATCATCTTCCACGAGCAAAAGACGCATGCCCTACCCTCCATTCCGCACATGGCTTCATGGTAACGCGTCCAGAGCGCACTTGCTGTCTGCATCGTGCTCGGGGTATAGTCGCGGCGGCAGATGGGAGAGCGCGGGAAGCCGGAAATCCGGCCCATGCCCGCCGCCGAAGGCGCAATCCACCCGGAAACGCTCAGGCAAAAGGACCGTTTGTGCACGAAAACTCTGGAGAGCGGTGCCGCCAGAACGGCACCCACCGATGGGGCAACGTCAGCGCCTTGGGCCTGACGCCAATCTCTCAGGTATCAAGGACAGAGGGGTGAACTCGTACGAGTTCGCCCTTTTTTTCGTCTTTGACCCGAGGGAAAGATGACCCAGAAGACTATCCTCAACGACATGCACCGTCGCCTTGGCGCACGCATGGTCGATTTCGGCGGCTGGGATATGCCGCTCCATTACGGCTCGCAACTGGAAGAACACCACGCAGTACGCGGCGACAGCGGCATGTTCGACGTCTCGCATATGTGCGCCGTCGATGTCGTCGGCACGGACAGCAAGGCTTTCCTGTCGCGCTTGATCGCCAACAATGTCGACAAGCTCAAGCTGCCCGGGAAAGCACTCTACGGCGCTATGCTCAATACAGCCGGCGGCGTGGTCGATGACCTCATCGTGTATTACCTCGCCGACGACGTCTATCGTGTGGTGATCAATGCCGGCACCGCCGAGAAGGATCTCGCCTGGATGGCCGCTCGCCTTGCCGAATGGCAGCTGCAAGTGACGATCACGCCGCGCCGCGACCTGGCGATGATCGCCGTGCAAGGCCCCAAAGCCAAGGAACGCTTCTGGCAGGCGCTGCCCGAAACGCGCGCTGCAAGCGAGGGCATGAAACCTTTCTTCTCGGTCATCGTCGGCGACTATTTCGTGGCCAGCACGGGGTATACCGGCGAAGACGGTTTTGAGCTGACGCTGCCGGCCGACAAGGCCGAGACTGTCTGGCAGGCATTCCTCGACGCAGGCATCCGGCCGATCGGCCTCGGCGCACGCGACACCCTGCGCCTCGAAGCCGGGATGAACCTCTACGGCCAGGATATGGATGAAAGTGTCTCGCCGCTCGACGCCGGCATGGGCTGGACAGTCGATCTCGTTTCCGAACGCGACTTCGTCGGCAAGGCCGCACTGCAGGCCAACGGCCAGCAGAAGCAGTTCCTCGGCCTGGTGCTGCAGGACAAGGGCGTGCTGCGCGCACACCAGAAAGTGCACACCGCACAGGGCGAAGGCGAAATCACCAGCGGCACCTTCTCACCGACGCTACAACTGTCGGTCGCCCTCGCCCGCCTGCCGATGGGCGTGTCGCTCGGCGATACGGTCGAGGTCGAAATCCGCGACAAGCGCCTCGCCGCCAAGGTCGTCAAACCCAGTTTTGTTCGCCAGGGCAAATCCCTGCTTTGAGCCGTATGATTAGCGCTGCGGTCATTGCGTCGCAGCGCCCCCTTTTAAACCCCCGACAATTTCAGGAGCCATCATGAACGTCCCGACCAATCTCAAATACGCCAAGAGCCACGAATGGGTGCGCTGCGAAGCCGACGGCAGCGTGACTGTCGGCATTTCCGAGCACGCCCAGGAACTTTTGGGTGATCTCGTCTTCGTCGACCTGCCTGAACTCGGTGCCGAACTTTGCGCCGGCCAGGAAGCCGCCGTCGTCGAATCGGTCAAAGCCGCGTCTGACGTCTACGCGCCCGTGAGCGGCATCGTTCTCGAAGTAAATACCGCGGTTGCCGATGCGCCCGAATCGGTCAATCAGGATGCCTACGCGGCCTGGTTGTTCAAGCTCAAGCCGACCAACCCGGCTGAACTCGACAACCTGCTTGACGCGGCGGCTTACACCGCCAGCTGCGAGGAATAAGCCCCGATCCGCAGTACTCGCAGGCACCGGCGCCCGTTTGGCGCCGGTTGTCCATGTTATACGCGCCGCATTGACCCGCGCGCCCGGATGATCCGCAGGAATACGCCATGTCACAGACCACGACCTTGCCACTCTCCCAACCGCTTGCTGTGCTTGAGCAGCGTGACGAATTCATTGCCCGCCACCTCGGCCCGTCCAGCGCCGACGTCGCCGATATGCTCGCGCAGTTGGGCGCCCCTACACTCGACGCTCTGATTGAGGAGACGGTTCCCGCCGCGATCCGCCGCGCACCACTCAAGCTTGCCGAGCCCTGCCCGGAAGCCGAAGCCCTCGCCCGGCTGAAAGCCATTGCCGGCAAGAATGTAGTCAAGAAAGCCATGATCGGCTTGGGTTACGCCGAAACGCAAACCCCCAAGGTCATCCTGCGCAACGTGTTGGAAAATCCTGGCTGGTACACCGCCTATACCCCTTACCAGGCCGAAATCGCCCAAGGGCGACTTGAAGCGTTGCTCAACTACCAGCAGATGGTCATCGACCTCACCGGGCTGGAACTGGCCAATGCTTCACTGCTCGATGAAGCTACCGCCGCGGCCGAAGCCATGGCCATGGCCCGCCGGGTGAGCAATGCCAAATCGAATGTATTCTTTGTCGATGCAGGCGTTCTGCCGCAGACGCTCGATGTGCTGCGCACGCGCGCCACGTATTTCGGTTTTGAACTGGTTGTCGGTCATCCGGGCGAAGCTGCGACGCACACCCCCTTCGGCGTGCTGTTCCAGTACCCGACTGCCGATGGTGCAGTGACCGATCTTTCCGCCGCCATCGCCGCGGCCAAGACAGCGGGAGCGATTGTTGCTGTTGCCGCCGACCCGATGGCCCTCGTCCTGCTCAAATCGCCGGGGGCACTCGGCGCTGACATCGCGCTCGGTTCGACACAGCGCTTCGGCATCCCGATGGGCTTTGGTGGCCCGCACGCTGCCTTCTTCGCCACGCGCGATGCTTACAAGCGCTCGGTCCCCGGCCGCATCATCGGCGTGTCGATCGATGCGCGCGGCAAAAAGGCCTTGCGCATGGCCTTGCAGACCCGCGAACAGCACATCCGCCGCGACAAGGCCAATTCCAACATCTGTACCTCGCAGGTGTTGCTCGCCAACATGGCCGGCATGTACGCCGTCTATCACGGCCCGCAGGGGCTGCGCACGATCGCTGCGCGGATTCATCGCCTGACCCAGCTCTTTGTTGAAGCGCTGCGCCGCACAGCCGGTCTCGAACCCCGCCATGCCTCGTTCTTCGACACCGTGCAATTCAACCTTGGCGCTCGCGCAGGCGAAGTCTACGACGCCGTCTTGCATGCCGGCTTCAACCTGCGACTCGTCGGCAACGGCCTGATCGGGGTCGCCTTCAGCGAAAAATCGACGCGCGCTGACGTTGCCGCGCTGGTGCGCGCCTTCACCGGCCAGGACGTCGACCTCACTGTGCTGGACGCCGAGGTTTCCGCCAAAGCCTGCGCACTGCCGAACGCCGTGCTGCGCGAGGACGCCATCCTGACCCACCCGGTGTTCAACCGCTACCACACCGAGCACGAGATGCTGCGCTACCTGAAGCGCCTGCAGAACAAGGACCTCGCGCTCGACCACTCGATGATCTCGCTTGGCTCATGCACCATGAAGCTCAACGCCACGAGCGAAATGATTCCGGTCACCTGGAGCGAATTCGGCGACATCCATCCCTTCGCTCCGATCGAACAGGCGCAGGGTTACATGGAGATGATCGCCGGCCTCGAAGCCTGGTTGTGTGAAATCACCGGCCTTGACGCCATCTGCATGCAGCCCAATTCAGGCGCCCAGGGTGAATATGCAGGCATTGTGGCTATTTCCCGCTATCACGCCAGCCGTGGCGAAGGCCACCGCAATATCTGCCTGATCCCCCGCTCGGCGCACGGTACCAACCCGGCAACGGCACAGATGTGCGGCCTCGACATCGTCGTCGTCGACTGTGATGAGCACGGCAATATCGACGTCGCCGACCTCAAGGCCAAAGCCGAGCTGCATGCGGCCAAGCTGTCCTGCCTCATGCTCACATACCCATCGACGCACGGCGTATTCGAGGAAGCCGTCAAAGAAGTCTGCGCCATCGTCCATCAGCACGGC
>CAZHFS010000113.1:6592-7927 GCA_964531885.1 uncultured Propionivibrio sp. | reverse complement strand
AGCTTGGGCGGCAGCATCTGGCTGCGCATGCGCTTGTGGTGGCGCTTGACGGCAGCCGCCAGCTTGCGCTTACGCTCGGCCGTGGGCTTTTCGTAGAACTCGCGGGCGCGCAACTCGGTCAGCAGACCGGTCTTTTCGACGGTACGCTTGAAGCGGCGAATCGCTACTTCGAACGGCTCATTTTCCTTGACGCGAATAGCAGGCATTCAATGTATCCTAGTTTCAGGGTTCGACGGACAACAACAGAGCCAGGCATTCTAAACAAAGCCACAAAAAAAGCCAAGCCTTTTTCTCTATCAGAACCGACTCTCGATTCAGGACTGGTAGAATCACGCCCATGCTGATCCTTGGTCTTGAATCTTCCTGCGACGAAACCGGTATCGCGCTGTACGACACTGACACGCATACGCTTATCGCCCACGCCCTGCACTCGCAGATCGCCATGCACCGCGACTATGGCGGCGTTGTTCCGGAACTGGCCTCACGCGACCACATCCGCCGCACCGTACCGTTGCTGCGCACCGTGCTTGCCGACAGTGGCAAGCCGATCCAGGCCATAGATGCCATTGCCTACACCCAGGGGCCAGGCCTCGCGGGGGCGCTGCTGGTTGGCGCCTCCTTCGCAGAAGGACTGGCCGCAGCACTTCAGGTACCCTGCATCCCAGTCCACCACCTCGAAGGACACCTGCTCTCTCCGCTGCTCTCGCGACGCCCTCCGACATTTCCCTTCATCGCGCTGCTTGTTTCAGGCGGACACAGCCAACTCATGCAGGTGGATGGCATCGGCCAATACACGCTACTGGGCGAAACCCTCGACGACGCCGCCGGCGAGGCATTTGACAAAACGGCCAAGCTGCTCGGCCTGCCCTACCCTGGCGGACCAGTTCTGGCCGAACTGGCCTCACAGGGACGCCCGGATCGATTCAAGCTACCCCGACCGATGCTCAACTCCGGCGATCTGGATTTCAGCTTCAGCGGCCTGAAAACTGCTGTACTCACCACCGTTCGTGCACACCTGGCCGAACAAGAACTGGCCACGGAAGAACTTGATGCGCAGACGCGCGCTGACGTGGCGCGCGCCTTCCAGGATGCGATCGTCGAGGTACTCGTCAAAAAATCCTTGCGTGCGGTCAAGGCCAGCGGCCTTAACCAGCTTGTCGTTGCCGGCGGCGTTGGAGCCAACCGCGAGTTGCGCCGCCAGCTAGACGCCAAGGCGGCAAAGACACGCGTCGAGGTCTATTACCCGGAACTCGAATTCTGTACCGACAACGGCGCGATGATTGCGCTGGCCGGCGCGCTACGCCTGCAATCCGGCACCCCCACCAAACCGGCAGG
>CAZHFS010000113.1:0-6492 GCA_964531885.1 uncultured Propionivibrio sp. | reverse complement strand
ATCAAGGCCATGGCGATAACTCCAACGGCAATAATCAACTTGTCGCCTCCCCAGAACAAGAAGGCGTAGAGCGGCGCACAGGCTGCAGCCACCAGCGCAGCGAGAGAGGAGTAGCGCGAGGCAAAGGCGATGCAAAGCCAGGTAGCGAGCACCGCCGCGCCAAGCCATGGATCCAGCGCAAACAAGACCCCCGCCGCCGTCGCCACCCCCTTACCACCCTTGAAATTCAAAAACAGGGGATAGAGGTGCCCAAAAAACGCAGCCAGCGCCACCAGCGCCACAACTCCTTCGCCGAACAGACCTCGCTCCATGAACATCTGCGCAAGAAACACAGCCAGCCAGCCCTTGGCCAGATCGCCTAACAGGGTAAAGGCAGCGGCTTTTTTGTTGCCGCTGCGCAGAACATTGGTCGCCCCTGGGTTTTTCGAGCCGTAGCTCCGCGGGTCAGCTAACCCGAACAGACGGCTGGTGACCACGGCGAACGGCACGGATCCGAGCAGGTAGGCGGCCAGAAGAGCAGAAAGGGCGATCGCAAAATCAATCATGGTGAGTTTGAGTCAGTCTTCGATAGTTGGCTGGGTTAGAATGCGCGCTTGGGGCAAACTCAAGCATTGTACCGCGATGCTTCGGCCGCTGCGCTCCGTTACTTCGCGACCACCGCATGGACCTAATTTTTATCGACGAACTCCGGCTCTCGACCCTGATCGGGATTTACCCCCGTGAGCAGACGATCCCGCAGACCCTCGAAGTTTCGCTGCAAATCGGGACATCGACGGCCAGCGCAGGTGCCAGTGACGACATCGGGGATACGATCAATTACGCCGAAGTAACCGAACGCCTGCGCCACGAGTTGGAAACGCGCCATTTCCAACTGCTCGAAAAACTCGCCGAATACGTTGCCGGCGTCATTCTTGAAGACTTTGGCGCGGCCTGGGTTCGTGTCTCGGTCGCCAAGATCGGCGTACTGCGGGGCGTCAAACGTGTTGGCGTGACCATCGAGCGCAGCCGCGCCGCATAACACCTACCCTTTCAAAGCAGCATTGACGGGCGTAGGCGCAAGGGCACGCAACAAGTCGTGCGGATGAATCCCAACCAGAAAACCACGCCGCCCGCCGTTGATATAGACCAGCGGCAAATCCAGGATGCTCTGCTCAATATAGACCGGAAGCTTTTTTTTGGTCCCGAACGGACTGGTTCCACCGACCAGATACCCGGTATGCCGATTCGCCGCCTCCGGCGCACATGGTTCGATACGCTTGCACCCCACCTGACGCGCCAGTTCCTTGGTCGACACCTTGCAGTCCCCATGCATCAGCACAATCAACGGCTTCGCAGACTCGTCTTCCATGACCAGAGTCTTGACGACCGCATGCTCGTCAACATTGAGTTCGCGCGCCGAAACCCGCGTACCGCCATGCGGCTCGTAGGTATAAAAATGCGTGGAGTGGGGAATATGCTGCTGACGCAGAAAGCGTGTGGCCTGGGTTTCTGGCGCTTGATCAGGTTTCATCGAAGGAGCCTAAGAGTTTCGTCTAGTTCAGCATAGCAGATGCACACCTCAACCCCGAGGATGATGCAGCGCATGCAGGGTTTTGAGCCGCTCGCGGGCCACGTGGGTATAAATTTGCGTTGTTGAAATATCGGCATGGCCGAGCAGCAGTTGTACCACGCGCAAATCAGCCCCATGATTGAGCAGATGCGTGGCGAAAGCGTGGCGCAGAACATGCGGCGAGAGCCGCGCCGGATCGATCGAGGCTGGTACGGCATATTTCTTGATGAGTTGCCAGAACGCCTGGCGCGTCATTGCCGCCCCCCGCGTGGTGACGAAAAGATCGTCGCTCTGCCGTTCGCCGAGCAGAGCAGGCCGCGCCTCTCGCAGATACCGGCGCAACCAGTCCACGGCCTCCTGGCCGAGGGGCACCAGCCGCTCCTTGCTGCCCTTGCCGAAGACCCGCACGACGCCCATCTCGAAATTGACTTCATGCAAGCGCAGACCGACAAGTTCGGCAACCCGCAAACCCGTAGCGTAAAGTGTCTCGAGCATGGCCCGGTCACGCAGTCCGAGTGACGAACCAGCCTCCGGCGCAGCCAGCAAGGCCTCGACTTGCCGTTCGCTCAACACCTTGGGCAAACGCGATGGTTTGCCGGGCAACGAGATTTTCAAGGTCGGATCGGCAAGGACGCGCCCACGCGCCAGCAGATACCGATAGAAGCGGCGTAACGTAGAGATGTAGCGCGCCTGCGACGTCGCCCGCAGCGTTCGCGCCAGCGTCGCCACAAAACGCATGATCACCACCTCATCGGCGGTCAGGAGCGAATGCGCCGGGGTCTGTGTCTGCAACCAGCGTGCCAGATGAGCCAGATCGCTCCGATAACTGGCGAGCGAGGTCTTCGCCAGACCATCCTCAAGCCACAACGCGTCGCAAAAGGCATCGATCTCGGCCAGATCCCCTACTACCAAGGCAGAAGGCGATTCAACCACCTAAGCTCACACCTTCATGCGCCAATAGCCAACGCTTGACTTCCAACAGGAAGCCGCCGCCATTCCGGGCAAATCCACCGAGGCCACCGCCTGCCGCAATGACCCGATGACAGGGCACCACCAACGGATAGGGATTGGCACCACACGCCTGCCCAATGGCACGCGGGGCATTGTGCAAAGTACGCGCCACCTCACCATAACTGCGGGCAGTGCCGCAGGGAAGCGCGCTTATCTCAGCCCATACCCGCCGCTGAAAAGCCGTTCCCGCCGGACGCAAGGGCAAACAAAATTCGAACGTCGGATCCGCCAGGTAGCCCCGTAACTGTCGCTCGATTTCGGCAGCCAGCGCCCCTTGCGCCGGACTTGCTCCGCCGGGTGGCAAATACGCCAAACCCAGCACCTCATCGTCCGTGCAACGCACCCCGACGCAAAAAGTCGGCAGAGCAACAATCGCCTGATAGCCCCCTATGCCACGGTCCGCCGACATGTTTGCTCCCTCATGCGCATTCGCTATTGCCCCTTACCCAACAGGGCCTGTTTAAGATCAGCTTGTACCGGCTTCTCTCCAAGCCAGACACGCAGCAAAGCCCGGTAAAAATCCTCTCCCTCGATCAACTTGCCGCGCACCTGGCCAGCAACCGACAAACGTAAGCCGTTCCCCGGCAACCAATCGAGGTCGAGACGCATGCCAGTCTTGGCTTCGCCGATTGTCAGCATGGTCTCGCTGAAACTCTGAATACGCGCTTTTAGTTGCGCCATTTCCGCTTCTGTGTGATTGGCCACAAGCCCCTCATTGAGCGCATCGACAAACTGCTGCGCTGAGAGGTCACGCAACAAGGTGATGCTGACCCGCTTGGCCCCCGGCAAGGCGAGAATGCTCGTTG
This sequence comes from uncultured Propionivibrio sp., assembly GCA_964531885.1. Taxonomy (GTDB): domain Bacteria; phylum Pseudomonadota; class Gammaproteobacteria; order Burkholderiales; family Rhodocyclaceae; genus Propionivibrio. The sequence continues at coordinate 3,126 of CAZHFS010000113.1, read as the reverse complement.
CCTCTACCTGCTTGGCAGGCAAATACAAGGCCATGGAATAGACTTTGAAGAACGCTTTTTTGCGCACTCCCGCACCATTGACCACAAGTTCGTTATCGGCGAGGCGCACAGCATCGTCAAAGCGAGTGCCACCTGCCTCGATGGCATGAGTTGCACTGAAAGACACTGCGGCCAAAGCCGCGCAGATCAGTCGCCGCATACACCCCCCCTGTTTCGGGCCGGACTTTGCCCGGCAAACCCGTGCTTAGGCGCGCACCTGCCCCGTGCCGAGCACAATCCATTTCTGGCTGGTCAACCCTTCCAGACCAACCGGTCCACGCGCGTGAATCTTGTCGGTAGAAATGCCGATTTCTGCACCCAAACCGTATTCGAATCCGTCCGCAAACCGCGTCGAGGCATTGACCATCACCGACGCCGAATCAACTTCACGCAGAAACCGCATCGCCGCACTGTAGTCTTCACTGACGATACTCTCGGTATGGTGCGAACTGTAGTGGTTGATGTGGGCAATCGCCTCGTCAAGACCGGCCACGACCTTGACCGAAATGATCGGCGCCAGATACTCGGTGAAGTAATCCTCCTCGCTCGCTGGCGCAGCAAAAGGAACAAGCTCCCGCGTTTCGGCACAGCCCCGGATCTCAACACCCTTTGCTGCCAGCATGGCGGCTACCGGCGGCAGCAATTCAGCGGCACGTTGGCGCGCGACGAGCAGCGACTCGGCCGTGTTGCACGTTCCATAACGCTGCGTCTTGGCATTCTCGACAATCGCCAGGGCTTTCGCCGCATCGGCCGCATCGTCCAGATATACATGACAGTTACCGTCCAAGTGCTGGATCATCGGCACCCTGGATTCGGCGAGCAGGCGCGAGATCAGCCCTTTACCTCCCCGTGGCACAATCACATCCACAAAGTCGCGCATGGTGATGAGTTGACCGACCGCGGCCCGGTCAGTCGTCTCGACAACCTGCACCACCGCATCGGGCAATCCCGCGCTCGCCACCGCCTCCTTGACCAGCGCAGCAATGGCCCGATTGCAGCGGATTGCCTCGGAACCGCCCCGTAATATCGCCGCGTTACCGGATTTAAGACACAAGGCCGCCGCATCAGCGGTCACGTTCGGACGGGCTTCGTAGATGATGCCCACAACCCCAAGCGGCACTCGCATCTTCCCAAGCTGGATGCCACTTGGCCGGTATTTCATGTCGCTGATTTCACCTACCGGGTCAGGCAGGGTCGCGACCTGCTCGACCCCTTCGGCCATCGCCACAACCCCCTTCTCGGAGAGGGTCAGGCGATCAATCAACGCGGACTCCAAGCCCGCCGATTTCGCGGCAGCCACATCATCGGCATTCGCAGCAAGCAGCGCGGCAGATTCACGCCGGATCGCCGCCGCCAGGGCCATCAAAGCCGCGTTTTTGGTCCGCGTATCAGCGCGCGCGATGGCCCGCGACGCGTCGCGGGCTTGCTGGCCAAGAAGGCGCATGTATTCTTCAATGCTCTTATCCATACACAACAGAGAGGCTTCGTTCGATAAAGTTCGTCGGGATGGATCATTATGATCAAACAAACCTCTTAATGGAACCATCGGAAAGCGTTACACTCTTAGGATTTGTTGAAACTCGCTTTACCCCCCCGATGAATACAAAACAAAAATTGATAATCCCGGCAGAGGTCAAGGTCTGTGCGACCTGCAGTTTTTGGGATGGAGAGCGGAAGGTTGACTCGGAGTTGCGCGTCGTCGTGGTTGACGGCACCTGCGAAGGGGAATGCCTTGTCCAGGAAAAGTGCTGTCGCGGCCTGAACGATGAAAATGAATGGCGCGACGACTGCCTCTGGGAACATCTCGCCCCCGACGAACCGCAGGACGACAAATAGCCCCTTCAGGGGGTTATTCTGCCGCAGTCGACGCTGCGCAGTTCACGGGACTGCGCGTCCACTAACGCCCGCCCATACTAGGCACGCTGCGCCTGACATTCTCAGGATTTCACTGCACGTTGTCTCGGCACACACTCACGCCTTAGCACAAGCGCAACGCAAGCCTCAGAAACTCATCCCAGATATCTGCCGGACCACCGATGCCCTTGATCATCCGGTCGATCTGAGCGGCATGACGCAAGGCAGCCACCGAGCGTCGCGCATCGACGCGTTGCAGCGCGCGCCGAACCAGACTCTGACGCCCCCCCCAGACACGCGCCTCTTTCAACGCCGCATCCACAGATTGCCCGCCTTGCAACGCCAGCTTGATCTGAGCGAGCGCACGCACTTCTTCGGTCAACGCCCAGAGGACCAGCGGCGGCGCCTCCCCCTCCTGTTGCAGGCCATCGAGCGTGCGCGTCAGCCGGCCTACGTCCCCTGCCAACAGGGCCTCGCGCAAGCCGTCCAGGTCATAGCGGGCAACATTGAGAACTGCGTCTCGCACCTGCTCGAGTGTCAGCTCGCCGGCTGGATAGAGCAAACCGAGCTTCAGTATCTCTTGGTGCGCCGCAAGGAGATTTCCCTCCACCCGCTCGGCGACAAAACGCAAAGCCTCGCTGCCGGCACGCTGTTGCTGGCGTGCCAGACGGCCACCGATCCACGCTGGCAGTTCGCTCAAGCCAGGCGGCACAAGCTTGATGAGCGCCCCGACCTCGCCAAGCGCCTTGAGCCAGACGGCCTTTTCCTCCGTCCAGTCCAAACCAGGCAGGGTAACCAGCAAGAGGGCATCCGGTGAGGGGCGCTCGCAGTACGCTTGCAAGGCGGCACTTCCCTCGCGCCCAGGCTTGCCTGTCGGAATGCGCAGGTCAAGCAGGGTGCGCCCACCAAACAGCGACATATTGCCCGCCGCGTGCGCCAGCTCGCTCCAGTTAAACCCTGGCAGAGCGGTCAGTACCTCGCGCTCGTCAAATCCCTGACGCCTCGCTGCCGCACGAATCGCGTCCGCCGCTTCAATCACCAAGAGCGGCTCGTCGCCATACACCGCATAGACCGGCTTGAGTTCGCGCTCAAGGTGCGCCGCCAGCTGTTCGCCGCGCAGCTGCATGTCGCTTACTCTTCTTCCGGCGTAACCGGCTTGGCGGTCGCAATCCGGCGCAATAACTGCTGCACGAGATCCTTCTCCATGTCTCGCCAGAGCAGGTCTTCTTCCTG
>CAZHFS010000112.1:0-7961 GCA_964531885.1 uncultured Propionivibrio sp. | reverse complement strand
AACTTCTGGATGATGGGCGATACCGGACCTTGCGGCCCCTGCACTGAGATTTTTTACGATCACGGTGAGCACATCCCCGGCGGCCCCCCGGGATCGCCAGATGAGGATGGCGATCGCTACATCGAGATCTGGAACAACGTCTTCATGCAGTTCAATCGCGATGAGGCCGGTGTCATGCACAAGCTGCCCAAGCCGTCGGTGGATACTGGCATGGGGCTGGAGCGGATCACCGCCGTTTTGCAGCATGTGAACAGCAACTACGAAATCGACCTGTTGGCTAACCTGGTCAAGGCGGCAGCGCGCGAAACGAGCGATGCCGATATGGCGAGTCCGTCATTGCGCGTGCTCGCCGATCACATCCGTGCTTGCTCGTTCCTGATCGCCGACGGCGTGATTCCGGGCAACGAAGGGCGCGGTTACGTCCTGCGTCGCATCATTCGCCGCGCCATCCGCCATGGCTACAAGCTCGGCGCGCGCGCGGCCTTCTTCCACCGCCTGGTGCCCGATCTTGTCGCCGAGATGGGGGCGGCCTATCCCGAGCTCGTCGCGCAGCAGGCGCGCGTCACAGATGTCTTGCGGCAGGAAGAGGAGCGCTTCTTTGCCACCATCGAACACGGCATGGCCATTCTCGAGGGCGAACTCGCAGCGATGGGCGGCAAGGGGGTGTTCAACGGCGAGACGGCGTTCAAGCTGCACGATACCTACGGCTTCCCGCTCGATCTCACCGCCGACATCTGCCGCGAGCGCGGGGTGAGTGTCGATGGCGAGGGCTTCAACGTGGCCATGGCGCGCCAGAAGGAACAGGCGCGTGCCGCCGGCAAGTTCAAGATGAGCGCCGCGCTCGACTACAGCGGCCCGGCGACGACCTTCCACGGCTACGACGAACTCGAATGCAAGGCACGCGTGCTGGCACTGTACAAGGATGGCAGCCCGGTCGAGGCGCTGGCCGAGGGCGAGCTTGGCGTGGTCGTGCTCGATGCGACCCCGTTCTATGCCGAGTCCGGCGGCCAGGTCGGCGACCGCGGCCTGCTCCAGTCGGCACAGGGCATCTTTGCCGTCGAGGATACGCAGAAAGTCCAGGCCGCCGTTTTTGGCCATCAGGGGGTGCTCAAGACCGGGATGCTGAAAGTCGGGGATGCGCTGGTGGCCAAGGTCGACGTTGTCGCGCGCAAGCGCACCATGCGCAACCACTCAGCGACCCACCTGATGCACAAGGCGCTGCGCGAAGTGCTTGGCGAGCATGTGCAGCAGAAGGGTTCGCAGGTCGATGCCGAGAAGACGCGCTTTGACTTCGTGCACAACCAGCCGCTGAGCGACGAAGAAATCCGCCGCGTCGAGAATCTCGTCAATGCCGAAATTCTCGAAAACAGCGATACCGCATGCCGACTGATGCCCATCGCCGAAGCTCAGAAGCTGGGGGCGATGATGCTCTTTGGCGAAAAATACGGTGATGAAGTGCGGGTCATCGATATCGGTACGTCGCGCGAACTGTGCGGAGGAACGCATGTGCGCCGCACCGGCGACATCGGTTTGTTCTCGATCGTCGCCGAAGGGGGGGTGGCTGCCGGGGTGCGCCGGATTGAGGCGATCACCGGCGATGTGGCGCTCGCTTACATGCAGGGCATGGAAACTGCGCTGGGTGGCGTGGCAGGCACCCTCAAGGTGCAGCCGCATGATGTGCAGGCGCGTGTCTATTCGATCCTCGACCAGGTGCGTCAGCTTGAGCGCGAGCTGACCTCGCTCAAGACCAAGCAGGTGGCGGCTCAGGGCGACGGCCTGGCCGTGCAGGCCGTCGAGGTGAAGGGCGCCAAGGTGCTCGCCGCGACGATAGACGATGCCGACGCCAATGCCCTGCGCGCGGCCATGGACAAACTCAAGGACAAGCTGCGCAGCGCGGTTATCGTGCTCGCCTCAACGGCTGGCGGCAAGGTGACGCTGATCGCTGGGGTGACCGCTGACCTGACCGGCAAGGTCAAGGCAGGCGAACTCGTAAATATGGTTGCCCTGCAGGTTGGCGGCAAAGGGGGCGGTCGTCCGGATATGGCTCAGGCCGGCGGCAGCGATGTGGCGGCGCTGCCAGCGGCGCTGTCTTGTGTCAGGGCTTGGGTCGAAGCACGCCTCTAAGCGTCGATCAAGCAGTTGGACGACGGCCGCGGCCCCTTAGGGCGAGCGGCCGTTTTGTTTTCAAGCCAAGGAGAAAGCGGTGATGGCGGAAGCGAGTGTTCAGGAAGCCTACTGGCTGGTGCGTGACGAGGGGGCTTTCCTGGTGTCTGTCGTGGCCGGTGCCGCTCCGTTTCATAAAGCCGATTGGGCCGGGGCGGAAAATCCCGGGGTGGTGGCGCTGGGCGAGTGGGAGGGGGTGCCGTGCTTTGCCGTCGAGCGGGCGGCAGCTCCCGCGCTGCTGGATGTCGAGCGCATTGACCCGTCGCGGGAGTGGCTGCCTTTGCGGGCGATCTTCGGCGCTCACGGTGAAGCGGCGTTTGCCCTTGCCGGACGTGCCTCTCTGCTTCTCGACTGGCAGAGAAATCACCGCTATTGCGGCCGATGCGCAACGCCAACCGAGCGGCAAACCCATGAGTATTCACAACGCTGTCCGACGTGCGGGTTGATCGTCTATCCACGCATTTCGCCGGCGGTAATGGTGCTGGTGCGCGACGGCGCACGACTCTTGCTGGCACGCAGTCCGCGCTTCAAGCCCGGAGTGTTCAGCGCTCTGGCCGGGTTTGTGGAGGCGGGAGAGAGTCTTGAGGATTGCGCGCGGCGCGAGGTGCGCGAGGAGGTCGGCGTCGAGATCGCCAATTTGCGGTATTTCCGCAGTCAGCCCTGGCCGTTTCCGGATTCGCTGATGCTGGCCTTCTTTGCCGACTACGCCGGTGGCGAACTGTGCCTCGATCCCTCCGAGATAGAGACCGCAGGCTGGTTTACCTTGGACGCCCTGCCGATTTTGCCCGACCCTGTCAGCATTGCGCGTCGCCTGATCGATGCGGCGTGTGCAGAAATGTGCGGGGCAGGCGCGGGGCCGGGTAGTTCGGCGATCTAGAGCCGGCGAATTTTGTCGAGCAGCGCGGTTGTCGATTTCTGATGGATGAACGGGATCGACAGGGTGCGCCCGCCCCAGGAGGCAACTTCTGCGTTGCCGACGATCTTGTCGACCGGCCAGTCGCCGCCTTTGACGAGAATGTCGGGTCGGCATTCAAGGATGCGCTCAAGCGGCGTGTCTTCGTCGAACCAGGTGACGAGGTCTGCGCATTCGAGTGCGGCCATGACCGCCAAGCGATCTTCCAGTCGATTCACCGGCCGGTCGTCACCCTTGCCGAGGCGCTTTACTGAGGCGTCGGTGTTGAGCGCGACGATCATGGCCGCCCCCTCGGCGCGAGCCTGGGCGAGCAGGGTCACGTGACCACGGTGCAGGATGTCGAAACAACCATTGGTGAATACCAGCGGGCGTGGCAAGGCAGCGAGGTGAGAGGCGAGGTCGCCTGGCGCGACAATTTTGCGTTCGAAAGCGGGGGGGGCGAAGTCGGCCATAAGAACTCAGGTGCAGATGCTGACGGTGTCCGGTATGACGTAGAGCAGCACGGTAAAGAAATGCAGCGCGCAGCCGGCAAGCACAAAGCCGTGCCAGACGGCGTGGCTGTAGGGTAGACGTCGCCACTTGTAAAAGATGACGCCGATGGCGTAGGTCGCGCCGCCGCCAAGCAACAGCGCCAGTCCCGCCGTCGGCAGGGAGTCGATCAGCGGTTTGATGACAAAAAAGGCCGAACCGCCCATCGCCAGGTAGCCGGCGACAAAAAGGTTATGGTAGCGGCCCTTGAGCAGCAGACGGGCCACAATCCCGGCGATGGCGACCAGCCAGATGAAGCTGAGCATCGTCCAGCCGGCCCAGCCGCCGACCTTGATCAACAGGATCGGGGTGAAGGTGCCGGCGATGAGCAGGAAAATCGCCGCATGGTCCAGAGCGCGCAGGACGCGCCGGGCGCGCTCAAGCGGGATCGCGTGGTAGAGCGTCGAGGTGGTGAAGCAGACGATCATTGCCGAACCAAACACGATGCAGGCCAGCAGGTGCTTGAGTTCGCCATGCACGGCGGCAAAGGCGCAGAGTACAGCCAGTCCGGCAATGGCCAGGAGCGCGCCCACGCCATGAGTGATGGCATTGGCGACTTCCTCGCCAATCGAATAGCGTGGCAGGTCGGGCGCTGTGGTGGGGGCTTGGTTGCGAGTCATGGCAGGGTCAGGGCTTTTCGACTGGCGCAGGCGCAGGGGCGTTGCCGCTGCCCTTCTGGGCAATGTCGAGTTCGCGCGCTTGCGCCGGGGTGATGATTTCGAGCAGGTTGACGACCTTCTTGACGCCCGCAGTGGTGCGCGCCACCTGGATCGCCGAGTTGGCTTCGGCCTGGGTGACCAGCCCCAGCAGGAAGACGCTGCCCGCTTCGGTGACGACCTTCACGTGGACGGCGTTGAACTTGCCGGAGTCGACGAAGCGGCTCTTGACCTTGGAGGTGATGAAGGAGTCGTTGCTGCGGTCGCCGAACGAGGAGGCCGGGCCGACGGTGAGCTCGTTATAGATGCCTTTTACGTTGGGGGTCGCCAGGGTCAGTTGTTCTGCTTGCAGGCGAGCCTCTTCGCTCGGGACTTCGCCGGAGAGCAGTACACGGCGGTTATAACTGGTGAAATTGATGTGCGCCTTGTCGCTGACTTTCTCCATGACAGTCGCACTGGCCTTCCATTCGATGCCTTCGTCATCGGTCTGGGTGCCGTAGGACCGACGGTCGAAGGTGGCCAGGGCGCTGGTAGTGACGCCCGCAGCGATGACGGGGACACAGCCCTGCAGCAAAGGGAAGGCGAGTAGTCCGGCAAGTAAGCCGGCCAATGCGGTTTTCTTCATTCGTCGACTCCGAGCAGCAGGCAATCAATGCCATCGCACAGGCAGTGGATGGCCAGAATGTGCGTTTCCTGGATGCGCGCGGTACGCTCTGCCGGTACGCAGAGGTGAATGTCGCCGTCGCGCAGCATCTCCCCGATCCGGCCTCCGCCTTTGCCTGTCAGCGCAACGACCCGCAGATCATTGTCGTGTGCGGCCTCGATGGCTTTGATGACATTGGCCGAATTGCCCGAGGTCGAGATGGCGAGCAGGATGTCTCCGGCCTGGCCGAGCGCGCGAACTTGTTTGTCGAACACGACATCGAAACCGTAATCGTTGCCGACGGCGGTCAGGATTGAGGTGTCGGTCGAGAGCGCAACGGCGGCAAGGCTCTGGCGCTCGCGTTCAAAGCGGCCGACAAGCTCGGCGACGAAATGCTGGGCATCGCCCGCCGATCCGCCATTACCGCAGGCCAGAATCTTGCCGTTGGCGAGCAGGCAGGCGGTCATGGCTTCGGCGGCGGCGGCGATCGGAGCGGCAAGCAGTTCGATGGCGTTGAGCTTGGTCTGGGCGCTGTCGGTGAACTGCTGGCTGATGCGTGGAATCAGGTCCATGATGGCTTGGGGTGATGTGGAAGGAAAGAAGGGCAAGTCTACCACTACAGGCTGAGATAAACGGCAAACTCAAGTCTACGCCACGGATTTGGATCGTCGCGCAGGAGGGTGATGCGCGCTTCGAGCCGTTCCCCGGCGTCGAGCGCTCGCGCCACGGCGCGGTTTTCGCTGCGCGGGATGTAGCCAAGGGGGCGGTCGCGCCAGTCGACACGCACGGCGTTCCGGTCATGGCGGTTGTTCGGTTCGCGCACCAGGGTAAGGCGGTCGTGTAACCGGATTTCGGTGCGAACTTCGGCCAGTGCGTGGTATTGGCTGCCAGCCAGCGGTGAATTCTGGACCAGGATGTGGATTGTTTCGGCGCGTGCCTGTGGTAACCCCGCTACCAGGGAGAGCAATAGCGCAAAGAGCCCAGATTTAGCAGGCATGAAAGGCATCGCGTAGCCACTCCAGGGGAGTTTCTCCGTCGATGAGCACGCAATCGAAGCGGCAGGGAGTCTCGGTTTGGCGCTGCGCGGCGAGGTAATGCTGGGCGGCAAGGATGATGCGCCGTTGTTTTTCCGCCGTGATGCTCGCGGCAGCGCCGCCGAAGCCGCGATTGCTGCGCTGGCGGACTTCGACGAAAACCAGCGTGCTGCCGTCGCGGCAGACAAGGTCGATCTCTCCGCCGCGGCAACGGTGGTTGCGCGCGATGACGCGCAGGCCGTGGCGTTCGAGATGTTGGGCAGCAGCCTCTTCGGCCCGGCGGCCGCGCTCGCTCGTGGTATCGTGTTTGCTCATTGATCCTGGAGTTTTCAGTTCTGCCATGACGCAAGAGACTGTTGCATTGTATGTCGTGCCGACGCCGCTCGGTAATCTGTCTGATTTGACCCGGCGTGCGGCTGATGTGCTGTGCGCCGTCCCCTGGGTTGCCGCCGAGGATACCCGGCATAGTGCGCCACTCCTCAAGCATTTGGGCAGTGCGGCGCGGCTGATTGCGGCGCACGAGCACAATGAGCAGGCTGCCGCCGACCAGGTTATCGCCCGATTGGCTGCCGGCGAATCCGTGGCCTTGATTTCCGACGCCGGTACCCCGGGGATATCCGACCCCGGTACACGTCTCGTGGTGCGCGTGCGCGCGGCCGGGTATCGCGTGGTTCCTTTGCCCGGGCCGTGTGCCGCAGTCACCGCCCTCTCGGCCGCCGGTCTGTCCGAGCCACACTTCCTGTTCTACGGATTTTTGCCGGCCAAGGCACGGCAGCGTGATGACGCCCTGCGTGCGCTGCTGGGCTTGCCCTATGCCTTGGTGTTCTACGAAGCGCCGCATCGCGTGGTTGAGACGGTGTCTGCGCTGGCGGAGGTGTTGGGCGGTGAGCGGACGCTGGTTATCGCCAGGGAGCTGACCAAGCTCTTCGAGTCGATCCACAGCCTGCCCCTCGGGGAGGCCGAGGCCTGGTTGCTGGCCGATCCCAATCGGCAGCGCGGTGAATTTGTGCTGCTGGTCTCCGGTGCGCCGCCAGACCACGCCGAGGGCCTGGATGCGGAGGCGGAGCGGGTGCTCCGCCTGTTGCTTGATGAGGGGTTGCCGGTCAAGCAGGCAGCGCGTCTGGCGCAGTCCATTACGGGGGCGAGCAAGAATGCCCTGTACGCGCGGGCCCTGGAATTGCGGGTCGGCGGCGAGCAATAAAGCACGGAGCATGTCTCTGTATTGCAACGCGGGGCTGGTTTTGACGGGCTAGGGCTGGCTGCTTTCGGCGTCGTTCGTCTATCATGGTCACACCCGGCGGGCTGTGTGTGCGCGGGGGCTGCTGTGCCGGCGTTGCGTCGGCGAAACTAATTTATCGGGCGGGAGGCCTGGATGATCTCGAAGCGTCGTAGTGCCGGATGGCTTGTTTCCGTTCTGGCGGTTCCCTTGCTTGCTGCGTGCAGCGACCAGCGGGCGACATTCGAAATCAAAGGCAGTGCGCATGCGCTGTCCTTGATCCGGGTAACCAGCATGCCCTGGGACGACAAGGCCAAATACACGATCGTGGCAGCGCGCATGCCCGATTGCATGCGGCGCCATGCCTTGCCCGAGGCCGGGTTGAAAGCCAAGCTGGAGGTTTTTTCGCCGGGGGAGGATGCCTGGATCCTGCGGCAGGGGGGGCGAATGTTTGTTGTTGAAACACGCACCTGCGAAGGGTTTGCCAAGCTCGACAAGGCGCCTGAGACGGGCCTGGGCGATCCGATGGGGGTGTTCGAAATGCGTAACGATGTACTGGTGTTTACGCCTGCGCCCAAACCGGTCGCTCCACCTTCTGTGCCGACTACGGTTCCTCCACCTGGGGGGTGAGCCTTGCTGCAAAGGCTTTTTACGTTTGTTCTTGTCGGGCCGGCTTGATTTTGCACGGGCGACAGGGCTGGTCGGGGTATAATGGCTACAGGGAAGTCGGTCAGGCAACCGCTGCGTGTTTCGGCACGGGGAGGAAAGTCCGGGCTTCATAGAGCAGGATGCCGGCTAACGGCCGGGC
>CAZHFS010000111.1:0-8119 GCA_964531885.1 uncultured Propionivibrio sp. | reverse complement strand
GTGCTCTTCGCGCGCGACCGCGACGGCTGGATTCTGAAGCGCATGGCCGAGGCGGTCGACGGGGAGTTCCAAAAACTTTCGGCGACCGACGGCCATTACAATCGTCAGCACTTTTTCTCGCGCTACCCCGAACTCGCCGCGCTCGTCGCCAACATGTCGGACAAGGACATCGATGCCTTGATCCGGGGAGGCCATGATCCGATCAAGATCTACGCGGCCTACGCCCAGGCTGTGTCCCACCGCAGTCAACCGACCGTCATTCTCGCCCAGACGACCAAAGGCTATGGCATGGGCGCTTCCGGCCAGGGTGCCAACACCTCGCACCAGCAAAAGAAGCTCGCACCTGAAGACCTGCGCCACTTCCGCGAGCGTTTTGGCCTGCCGCTTTCCGACACTGACCTCGACGAACTGCGTTTTTATCACCCCGGCCCCGACAGTCGCGAATTGCACTACTTGCAGGCACGCCGATCCGCCCTGGGCGGTGCGCTCCCCCAGCGCCGGGCCGCCAGCCGCTCCGTCGCCACGGCCCCGGCCGATGTCTACGCCCCACTCCACAAGGACTCGGGCGAGCGCACCGTATCGACCACGATGGCTTACGTGAGGCTTCTCGCTCGACAGTTGCGCGACCCGGAGTTAGGGCCTCGCCTGGTGCCGATTGTCGCTGACGAAGCCCGCACCTTCGGCATGCAGGACCTCTTTCGCCAGGTCGGCATCTACTCGCCCTGGGGACAACGCTACACCCCGCAGGATGCCGACCAACTGGCCTTCTACCGTGAGGATGTCCGCGGACAGATCCTTGAGGAAGGGATTTCCGAGGCCGGATCGCTCAGTTCGTGGATTGCTGCCGGCACATCCTGGTCGCACTCCGATCTACCCATGTTGCCTTGCTACATCTTCTATTCGATGTTCGGCTTCCAGCGAGTCGCAGACCTCATCTGGAACGCCGCCGACTGTCAGGCACGCGGCTTCCTGCTCGGCGCCACGGCTGGCCGCACCACGCTCTCAGGCGAAGGCCTGCAACATGAGGATGGACAGAGCCACGTGTATGCTGCGACAGTGCCAACGTGCCGTGCCTACGACCCGGCCTACAGCTACGAAGTCGCGGTGATCATCGAGGACGGCATCCGCCGCATGCTCGAAGATGGCGAGAACGCGTTCTACTACCTTACCCTGTACAACGAAAATCACATTCAGCCAGCACTCCCTCCAGGGGTAGAAGAAGGTATCCGGCGAGGGCTCTACCGCCTGCGTGCCAGCGCGTTCGCAGAGACGAGTCCGCGCGTGCAACTGCTTGGCAGCGGCAGCATCCTGCCCATCGTCCTTGAAGCGGCTGCCCGGCTCGAAAATGAATTCGGCGTTGCCGCCGATGTCTGGAGCGCTACAAGCTATGGTGAACTTCGCAAGGATGGTATCGCCTGCGAACGGTGGAGCCTCCTCCATCCGGCCGAAGCCCCGCGTACCGCCTATGTCACGGCGCAACTTGCCGCAACCCGCGGCCCGATCATCGCGGCCAGCGACTTCGTCCGCGCCTATCCCGATCTGATCCGTGCCTGGGTACCGCGACGCTACACGGTACTGGGCACCGACGGTTTCGGTTGCTCTGACACCCGACGCGCCCTGCGCGACCATTTTGAAATTGACGCCCGCTACATCGTCCTCGCCGCACTCACCAGCCTCGCCGAGGACGGCACTCTCGCACGCGCAACGCTTGTGGCGGCCCACCAGCAACTGGGCATCGCCCTGGAGAAAGCCAGCCCACTCGGATATTGACGACCGACACCCCGTATCGAGGAGCGTTTCCTGGCATTTCGTGGTTATTTCGTGGCTTGGTCGCCACAGTTCACCTTGCCGGGTGAGGTTTTGCTCGGTCATTTGTGCCTTACGCGAGCACGTCGCAGTAGCATGGATTCCCGGCACCGGTTTTTGCCCCTCAGCGCAGGCGGTACATGGAAACCACGCAGTCGTCGCGACACTCGCTTAAAACGCGAATCACGCTGGCCACCCTGGGCGTATTCCTCGCCAGCCTCTGGTCGCTCTCGTTCTACGCCACCCGCAGTCTGCAACACGACGTTGAGCGTCTAGTCAGCGAACAACAACTGATTACCGCCGGCCTCATCGCCGAGCAGATCAACCTGGAACTGACGGAACGACTGCAGGCCTTGCAGGACATCAGCCGCACCCTCGGCGCCTACGACCTGAGTCAAAAGCAGCACCTTCAGACCTATGTCGATCAGCGCCAGGATCTGCTCACGTTGTTCAACAGCCGGGTTTTCATCACGGACCCGCGTGGCGATACGCTGGCATCGCTCCCCTTTCTTCCCGAGTACATCGGCGTCAACTTCGCCGACCGCGACTATCTGATCACGGCCATCGGCAAGGGACAACCCAGCATCGGCCGCCCAGTGATGGGGCGGACCGCCCGCGCGCCGGTCGTCGTCATGGCGGCTCCGATCCTCGATCGCGCAGGACAGATCAGCGGCGCACTGGCAGGATCGATCAGTCTCGAAAAGCAAACCTTCCTCGACCAGATCGGCAAACACAACATCCAGCAAGGATCACTGACGTTGGTCGACCGTAATTCCGGACTGGTGGTCATGTCCACCGAACGCGCCCAACTCATGACCGACCTGAGCGCAGGTAGCAATGCCTTCGCCCTGGCGCACTTCCTGAACGGCAAAGAAGGATCTGCCCGACTGAACCTGCCCGCCGGCGGCGACACCCTGCTTGCTGTTCGCCAAATCCCGGTGGCCAACTGGTTCGTTCTCGTCCAGACACCCATCCATATGGCATTCACCCCCCTCGAAAGCCTGCAGCAGCGAATGTTGATCGTCACACTGCTTTTCACGCTGCTCGCCGGAGGTATTACCTGGGGACTCCTGCGCTACCAACTGGCCCCATTGAGCGAGACAGTGACGACACTCGATCAGCTGAGCCGGGCCGAACATACGCCGCCGCCACTGCCTGTGGTCCGTAATGATGAGATCGGTCAGTTGATCGCCGGCTTCAACCGCCTGCTTGGTACCTTGCACCTCCGTGAAAACGCCCTCAGGGCGAGCGAATCCCATTTCCGTCTACTGACCGAACGCGCTTCCGATGTCGTCTGGCAGCTCGATCACCGTCTCAACATCCTTTACATCAGCCCGGCGGACGAGAAACTGCGCGGTATCAAACACGCCGACGTGGTCGGCCGGCCCTTCCCGGAAATGAGTCCGGAGGAAGAACGACCTCTGATCGTCCAGGCCTTTGAAACGCTGGCGCAAGCCTCTGCCCAGGATGAAACCGCAACCTTCGTGTTCCGCCAGACATGCAGCAACGGTGCGCAGATCTGGACCGAGATACTCGCCAGCGCGGATCGGCAATCCGACGGCAGTATCAGCGGATTCCACGGAATCACCCGCAACATCACCGAACGGCGCCAGATGGAGGAAAAGATCAGACAGCTGGCCTTCCACGACGCGCTGACCGGTCTCCCCAACCGACGCCTGATGATGGATCGCCTGCAACAGGCCATCGCAACCTGCCGTCGCAACCAGCAACAAGGCGCCTTACTGTTCATTGACCTGGACAATTTCAAGCCGCTTAACGACCGTTACGGCCATACGGCGGGCGACCTGCTGCTCATCGAGGTCGCGGCGCGCCTGCGCTCCTGCCTGCGCGAAACGGATAGCGTCGCACGTTTCGGCGGCGATGAGTTCGTCGTATTGCTCGGCGCCATTGATGGCCACAAGGACAGCGCCATGAGCCAGGTCGAGCGTATCGCGGACAAAATCCGGGACACATTGGCTGCTCCCTACATCCTGACCGTCGTACAGGACGATGCCCCACCACGAATTGTCGAGCATCGGTGCACCGCAAGCATTGGGATCACCCTGTTCGACGACACGCGCGACAACCCCGCCGAACTCCTCAGGTGGGCAGACCGGGCCATGTACACCGCCAAGGAACATGGCCGCAACCGGCTGGCTTTTTCCAGCCAGTAAAAAACTTTCGCGCAACAAAATGCATCCCGGGGGCATTGCACCGGTGCCCACCTTCATCCATAATCGGCCGCTTGGGTATTTTCGCGTCAGCTGACCATTCCTGACCATTTGCGCCATGATCAATGATCGCCTCTACGTCCTGCGCAGCCGATGGGACAATTATGTTCACGCAGGCTCGTTTGATCATTTCATCGAATTTACGGTCGCGGTCAACAGCCTGGCCGAACACTTTAACCGAGTGCGCCTGCCAGGCCTCGTGCGCCTCTGCGAACGGCTGGAGAACACGGCGCTGTCCCGACTTGGCACGCCCGAAACCCACCCGATCGCCGCCCACGAAATCGCCGCATTGCAGCGCCAGGTCGACGCCCTGCTCGCGGCAGTTGCCGGCTCTCGTCCGATCGCGCATGAGCGTCGTGCTGACGAAGACTCGCCAACGCTGAGCGCCAGCGACTGGATCAAACCCCGCTCGGTCTGGCTGGTCACGTCACGGGAAATGCGGGAAATGGGGCACGCATTGCGTACCCAACTCGATTTTTTCGGTTTCCAGACACAGGAACTGCTCTGGGGCGGCCAGATGCCCGCAGGCGACGTCCCCCTCGCCGTACTCTTTATCCCCCCTTCCGGTGCGCCTACCGAGCGCATGCACGAATGCATCGCCGCGATCCGTGCCCGATGTGCCGCTAGCCAACTGATCTATCTCGGTGCCAATCCCGACATCGAAACCATCGTGGCCCTGATGCGCGCGGGGATCGACCTGACCATCCCGCACGAAGAAGGCTCGTCGACCGTCCTCAATTGCGTGCTCGATCTGGTGCAAAGCTACGAGCCGGAAAAATACCGGGTTCTGGTCGTCGAAGATTCGAGAGTCGCCGTCGCCCTGATTCAGCGTACGCTGGCCGAACACGGGATCGACAGCCGCGCCATCCGTGATCCCGGTACGTTGCTCGACGAGCTGGAAAGCTACCGCCCCGACCTGATCCTCATGGACATGTACATGCCCCGCTTCACCGGGGTAGAGGCGACCCGGGTCTTGCGCCAGATGTCCGCCTACCATGCGCTACCCATCGTGTACCTCTCGGGCGAATCCGATGTCGGGATGCAGGTCGAGGCCCTGCGGCTCGGCGGAGATCAGTTCCTGATCAAGCCGTTCAACCCCGTGCTGCTCTCTGCGGTGGTCAAGACCAAGATTGAACGATTCCGGGAAACGCAGCGTTCGACCCGGCTGGACGGGTTAACCGGCCTCTTCAATCACACGGCAGCAAAGTCTCGCCTCAAATCCATGGTGTCTCGCCTCGAACCGGGGGCACAGCTCACGGTGGCCATGCTCGACATCGACCATTTCAAGTCGATCAACGACACCTATGGTCACCCGGTCGGTGACCAGGTCATCCGCGGCCTGGCCTGGCTCCTCAAGGGCCGCCTGCGCGCGACCGACCTGATCGGCCGCTACGGCGGCGAAGAATTCATCCTGGCCCTGCCAGACGTCAATGCCAACCAGGCTTACGCGGTCATTGACCGCATCCGGCAGGATTTCGCCAAATTGCCGCACGCCCACCCTTGTGGCGCCCTGTTCGCCACCTTCAGCGCGGGAGTCGCTTCATTCCCTGTGTTTGAAACCGCCCAACAACTCACCGAGGCGGCCGACAATGCCCTGCTTGACGCCAAACGGAGCGGCCGCAACCGGGTCGAAATGTCGCTTGCCGAAAGCTGCCGGACGCTGTTCTGACGGCTTGTTCAGCCAATCAACACGCACGCCCAGACGGCGACCACATTGACCAGCGCCAGAAAAACCGCGGCGCTGCCCACATCCTTGGCTCGTTTGGATAGTGGGTGCCGATCCAGAGAAACGCGATCCACCACCGCCTCGATCGCCGAGTTGAGCAGTTCGACGATCAGCACCAGCAGAACGCTGGCGATCATCAACGCCTTGCCGACCGCACTCGCTGGCAGAAAGAGCGCCAGAGGCACTAGCAGGATGGCCAGCCGAACTTCCTGGCGGAAGGCGTCTTCACATTTGTAGGCGGCGGCAAAACCGTCAAGTGTGTAATGAAAGGCGTTCCAGAGCCTTCTAAGGCCTGTCTTCCCCTTGAACGGGCTTTCTTCGTGCTGCACGCTCGCCTCCTTGGCGCAATATCGAACCGACACAGGCTTGGCAGTATAACGATTTTCCGCTGACATCAGCCTGCAAAGAGTCGGCAGGCATTTGCTAAAATCACGTTTTCCCACCGTTGCAAGGACTTCGCTGTCATGACCCAGGATGAACTCAAAAAAGCCGTCGCGCTTGCCGCGCTTGATTACGTGGTGGAAGGCAAGATCGTCGGTGTCGGCACCGGTTCGACGGCACGCCTGTTCATCGACGCCCTGGCCGGGATGAAGGATCGCATCACCGGCGCCGTGGCCAGTTCCGAGGACACCCGCCAACGCCTTGAGGCCCACGGCATCAAGGTCTTCGACCTCAACGACATCGACGACCTGCCGGTCTACATCGACGGCGCCGACGAGATCAGCGGCGAGATGCACATGATCAAGGGGGGAGGCGGCGCGCTGACGCGCGAGAAGATTGTTGCGGCCGTGGCCAAACAGTTTGTCTGTATCGTCGACGCCAGCAAGCTCATCCCGGTTCTCGGACGCTTTCCGCTGCCGGTTGAAGTCATCCCGATGGCCCGTGCCCAGGTCGCGCGCGAACTGGTTCAACTCGGCGGAACGCCGCGCCTGCGCGAAGGCTTCATCACCGACAACGGCAATGTCATTCTTGACGTGCATGGACTGGAACTCGTCGACCCGGTTGCTTTCGAACAGCGCCTGAACCAGATTGTCGGCGTCGTCACCAACGGCCTCTTTGCCGCCCGCCCGGCCAACGTCTGCCTGGTCGGAACCCCCGACGGCGTGCGCACGCTGTGCCTCGAGTGAAACAATTCCGTAATCTGGACGCGCTATGCTGGTCACACCACTGGCCCGTCCAGACACTACTGAGCCCTGTCCCATGAACGAACACACTTCGAAAAACTTCGACCTCGAACTTGAAAAACTCCGCACACGCGTCCTGGAAATGGGCGGTCTGGCGGAAGCCCAGGTCCGCCAGGCGATTGCCGGCCTCTACAGCGGCGACAAGGGCGCACTCGAAACCGTCATCCGGACCGATGATCAGGTCAACCGCATGGAAATCGACATCGATGCTCTGTGCAACCAGATCATCGCCAAACGTCAGCCCACGGCCATCGATCTGCGCATGATCGTTTCCGTACTCAAGGCCGTGTCCGACATCGAGCGGATCGGCGACAAGGCGCGCAAGATTGCCCGCTTGGCCCTCGAAATCCATGCGCAAAACCAAGGCGCTCCAAATGTCGAACTGCGCCACATGGCCGACACCTCGCTCACCATGCTGCGCCTGGCCCTCGATGCCTTCGCCCGGCTGGACGTCAATCTGGTTGGCGAAGCGCTGCGGCTCGACGCCACCGTCAACAGCGACTACCGCGGTCTCGCACGCCAACTGATCACCTACATGATGGAAGACCCGCGCACGATCACCCGCTCGCTCGACATCATGTCGGTCGCCAAATCGATCGAACGCATTGGCGACCACGCCAGCAACATCGCCCAGCACGTGGTTTACATGGTCAAAGGCGAGAACGTGCAGCACGCCACCCCAGACGAGATCGCCGAGCGCATTGCCCGACCGTAACTGACCTCGCTCACAAAAAAAGCTCCCGCAGGAGCTTTTTTTGTGCCTTGCCTCCGTTCAGGAGCGCGGCGGAACGTAGCCCTGTACTTGATCAGCCCCTTCACCAAAGAAATGCTTCTCGATCTGTTCGGCAAGATATTTCCGGTGTGAGGCATCGGCTAGATTGAGCCGGTTTTCGTTAATGATCATCGTCTGCAGGCGAACCCACTGCTGCCACGCCTCTTTCGATACATTGGCAAAGATACGCTGACCAAGCGCGCCCGGATAGGGCGGAAAATCGAGGGCCTCGGCTTCGCGACCGAGCTTGATGCACTGAACCATTCTTGCCATGATAACTCCACACAAAACACCGCCATGACAGCGGCTTGATAAAAAATCCCGCCACTCAAAGCGGCTTGGTATAGACCTTGGATCGGCGCTGCAGGTTGTAAACCAGGCGTTTTTCCTCGGGAAGTGC
>CAZHFS010000110.1:4780-8152 GCA_964531885.1 uncultured Propionivibrio sp. | reverse complement strand
ATGGAGGCGGTGCCGATCATCGCCCGGAACGTGTCGGTGAGGTGGTCTTCGAACAAACCTCGGCGGGCGAGTTCTTCGGTGATCGCGGAAGTCAGTTTTTTGACGCGCAAGATGTGCGAGCCGGTCGTTTCGTCGCGGAATTCGGCGAGGCCCGCCAGGGCAATCACCGTGGCTTCGTTCGAGGCTTGCAGTTGCTGGTAGAGGAACAGGTTGTCGAAGGCTGAGGCCATCCGGTCACAGAACACTCCAAGCAAGTCTTTCTGGAAGTCCTCCAGCGGCCAGGGGGGAGTGAAGACGATGGCAAAGCGATAACCGTTCTGGGCCGAGAAATGGAGAACGTCGTAAGGATGTTCAAAGAAGCTGTGTCCGAGCGCAAAAGCCCTCTGGACGAGCGGCGTGAAGATGTGGTCGCGGGAGAGTCGCCCCTGATTGGGCAGGTCGGCATATTGCCCTGTCGCTGCAACGACTTCGTAGCCGGGCTCGGGGTCTGTCCGCTTCCAGTGGATACGCTGCGCGCACAGGACGCCATCAGCACCGACATCGAGGATGGCACTGATCTGGGCGAGAACGCCGGAAGAAAACTCCTGCAAGGAAGCGTATTGGTAAAGATTTTCGGTGCCCTTGAGGATGCGCCGCAGCCCTTGACGTGACTGCTCGATGGTCAGCAGGCTTTCGTAGGTTCGCAGCGAGGCGAGAACAACGACAAAGAGCTTGCGGGTGGTCAGCTCGGTCTTCGACTTGTAGTCGTTGATGTCGTAGTCGACGATCACCTGCTCTTCCGGAGCGTGCCCTGGTTGGCCGGTGCGCAGCACGATGCGCACCAGCTGGTTATTGAGTTCCTTGCGGATCTGGCGCGCGAGCTTGAGGCCGGCGTCGTCGCTTTCCATGACCACGTCAAGCAAAACGATGGCGGTGTCTGGGTGCTCGCTCAGCAATTTGAAACCCTCGATTGCCGAGTAGGCAGAATACAGGGCGAGCGGTCTGCCGCGATATACCACGTCGCGCAGGGCCAGGCGGGTCATGGAATGAACATCTGGCTCATCATCAACGATCAGGATTTTCCACGGGTGCTGTTGCGACCATGCCTCCAGGGAGGTTTGCTCCCCGATGTCATCGGTCATCCAGTTGTCGTCACTGTGCACGGAGGAAGTCATGGTTCAGTGTTCCTTTTTTGATTTCTCGTTGAGCACCTGCGGAATGCGGACGGTAAAGCAGGTTCCTCCAGCGATGTCGCTGCGAACACGGATGGTGCCGCCAAGACGCTGGGTAACGATATTGAAGACGATGTTCAGCCCGAGACCCGTGCCTCCGTCGGACCGCTTGGTGGTGAAGAAAGGCTCAAATATTTTGGCCAGGTGTTCGGGGGGGATCAGCTTGCCATCATTGGCACACTCGATGATGACCCACTCGTTTTCCTTCCGCGCCCGCAGATCGATGCGGCCAGTTGTGCCCTCGTCATAACCATGGCGCAGGGCGTTGGTGATGAGGTTGGTGAGCACCTGGGTGAGCAGGCCCGGGTAGGAATCCATGGAGATTTCTTCCGGGCAGGAGTACTCGACTGAAATGCCGGTTTTCCTGAATTTTGGACGCAGGCTGGTCAACACTTCGCCAAGGTAGGCGTTCAATTCGAAAGTGCGTCTGGCTTCCGAGGTTTCGTCGGCGGCCACCTGCTTGAAGCTCTGGATGAGGTGGGCGGCACGTTCGGTATTCGTCAGCACCAGCTTCGAACCCTCGATTACCGAGCCGATGAAACTCAGGAATTCCGATTTTTTGATGGTTCCATCATTGACCTTCTGCTCGAATTTCTTGGCTTCTTCGAGCAGGTAAGAGGCGCCGGTAACCGAAACCCCGACAGGGGTGTTGATTTCATGGGCCACCCCGGCCACAAGCGATCCAAGGGAGGCAAATTTTTCCGATTGAACGAGGCTTTCCTGCGCCAGGGTCAGCGTATCGAGTGTCTTGGTCAGCTCGGTATTGGTGTCGATGAGCTTCTTCTCGGCGGCGTTACGCCGCTCGATGTCCGAGGTGAGCCGGCGTTCAATCTGGTTGAATGCCTCAACGATCTCGCCGAATTCGTCTTCGCATTTGATTTCAAGCTCTCCGCCGTGCGGGTTCAAGGCGAGGTCCTTGAATGCTCTGGAAAGCAATGCCAGGGGGGCGATCACCAGGCGGCTGACCACCATGAATAGGGCAAATCCGAGGGCCAGGTTAAGGAGGACGATTTGCGCCGCCAGACTGAGCAACTGGCCACGCAGAAGATCGTTGAGCCGGTCACGCGAGAAGGTGATGAGCGCGTGCCCCGCTTCGGCGTCAGGTACCTTCGGGCGGTTGGCGAACGTGGAAGGAAAGACTTCGTGCAAAGGAACGCGAACGGTTTCTTCGCTTTGCATGGCATGAGCCTGTCCTCCCTTGCCGCTTTCCGCGGTCAGCTTGCTACGGAAAGCAAGCAGGCTGCCCGCTGCCGAATTGCCGCCTTCGTCAACTTTTTGGAAAACGTAGATGGCCATCACGTCAGGCGAGTTGAGTTCAGCCTCAATGACGCTGGCTGCCTGATTCTCATCGTAGTTCCACAGCGCGTTGGCCAGATTGACCTGCAAACGCTTGGCCAGATCCTGCTTGCGACTCTCGTAGCTCTCGGTGAGGTCGGCACGCAATGAGAAAAAAGAGATCATCGATGAGCCCAGGAGGACCACGGTCACGACCAGGAACAGCAGCAAATTGAGCTTGAAGCGCATGCGTTATCCTCGAAAGTCGCATTCGCAGACGACCCGATTCAGGCGTCCGACGTTCTCTTTTTTATTCCAGGGGCTAATGCATCCGGTGTTCCGGATTACATATCTGGACGATAGCTTCTTGTGTTCGTACTGGCAAGCCCCCTTTTGCCACCATCTGCTGGCTGCTCTAGCGGAATGGTTTTTTTGCCCACAAGGCGGTTTACCAGCCGTGCAGGCGTGGCCATGTCTGGCATTCCCCATTGCTTTGCAAGCAATGGTATTCCGGGAACTGAGCGCCTGTGGCGCAGGCGTGATTGGGCAGGATGAGCAGGCGCCGGCCAATGGGGAAAACGGAGGCGATGTCGCTGTCGCCCTGGCGGCTGGCGATGATGCCATGTTCCTGATTGGCATCGTGAACGACATAGCCGGGCAGGGGCGTGCCGTCGAGTTCGCAGACCTGGCCATAGCCGAAGTCCTGGGCCTGCTTCTGCGTGCCGCGGTCACGGCTCATCGCCATCCAGCCGGCATCGACGATGGCCCAGCCCTTGTCGCGTTGATGGCCGATGACCGTGGTCAGGACGGCCAGGGCAATGTCCTCCTGACGACAGACGCCGACGTTGTGCATGACAAGATCGAAAAAGACATACACGCCGGCGCG
>CAZHFS010000110.1:0-4680 GCA_964531885.1 uncultured Propionivibrio sp. | reverse complement strand
GACAGACGCCGACGTTGTGCATGACAAGATCGAAAAAGACATACACGCCGGCGCGCACTTCGGTCACGCCGTCGAGGTGCAGGGCGCCGAGCGCGGAGGGGGTCGAGCCGACGCTGACGTTGGGGCAAGAAAACCCCGCAGCACGCAGGCGTTCGGCGGAGCGCACGCAGCCGGCGCGTTCCTGTTCGGCGATTGCGGCCAGTGCCTCGGGGGTCTGGCAGCCGTAGCTCGATCCGGCGTGGGTCATCACGCCGCCCAGACGGGCGGGGCTGGTCGCCAGTTGGCGGGCGACTTCGAACAGGGTCTCATCTTCGGGCCGGATGCCGGAGCGATGCCCGTCGCAGTCGATCTCGATCCAGACCTCAAGTTCGCATTCCTGCGCACGACAGAACTCGGCGATGGCGCGTGCTGTTTCCGCGTTGTCGGTGATGATCTTGAGGTTGCATCCGGACTGCCGCAAGGCATGCACTTGCGGCAATTTGTCCGGGCTGATGCCGACCGCGTAGAGAATGTCCGTGATGCCCACGGCAAAGAAATGGCGTGCTTCCTTGAGCGTCGACACGGTAATGCCGCGGGCGCCGGCGGCGAGTTGGGCAAGGACGACCGGCGTGCATTTACTGGTTTTAACGTGCGGACGGAAGTGCACGCCAAGGGCATCCATGCGCTGCTGCATGCGCTGGATGTTGGCCTGCATGCGGGCGTGGTCGATGATCGCGGCGGGGGTGTCGATGGCCAGGAGCTTTTCGTACATGTTTAGCAGCCTCCGTTGCCGGTGAGTGCGCAGAAACGTTGCAGGTCGACGTTGCCGCCGCTGATGATCACCCCGACCCGCTTGCCGCGCAGCGGGGCGCCCATTGTGCGTGCGGCGGCGAGGCTCAGGCAGCCGGTGGGCTCGACGATGAGTTTCATGCGGCTGGCGTAGAAGCGCATGGCTTCGACGAGTTCGTGGTCGGTGGCGGTGAGGATGTCGTCAACGTCGCGTCGGATGATGGCGAAGGTATAGTTGCCAAGGTGTTGGGTCTGTGCCCCGTCGGCGATGGTGACCGGGGTGTCGATATGCACGATCTCCCCGCTCCGGAAAGAGCGCTGGCCGTCGTTGCCGGTTTCGGGTTCGACACCGTAAATGCGGCATTTCGGTGACAGGGCGCGCGCGGCGAGTGCCGAGCCGGAGAGCAGGCCGCCGCCCCCCAGGCAGACGAACAGGGCGTCGAGTTCACCGACCTCCTCGAAAAGTTCTTTGGCCGCCGTGCCCTGGCCGGCGATTACGTCCGGGTGGTCGTAGGGCGGGATCAGGGTCAGGCCCTGTTCTTCGGCGAGTTTGCGCCCGATCGCCTCGCGGTCCTCGGTATAGCGGTCGTAGAGCACGACCTTGCCGCCGTAGCCGCGGGTCGCCGCAACCTTCATCGCCGGCGCGTCGTTGGGCATGACGATGGTCGCTGGCATGCCGAGCAGCGAGGCTGAGAGCGCGATGGCTTGGGCATGGTTGCCGGAAGAGAAAGTGACCACGCCGGCCTGGCGCTGGCGTGCATCAAATCGCGACAAGGCGTTAAAGGCGCCGCGGAATTTGAAGGCGCCCATGCGTTGCAGGTTCTCGCACTTGAAAAAGAGCTCGGCGCCGAGTTCGGTGTTCATCGTGCGCGAAGTCATCACCGGTGTGCGGTGGGCGTGTCCTGACAGGCGCAGGCTGGCAGCTTCGACATCAGCGTAGGTGGGGAGCATTTCTGGCGTCATGGTGGGTCTCGCAGAAGGCAATGAAAGGGAGGGTTACCACGGCCAGGCGACGTGGGTGCCGAGCCCGCGCTCCAGCGCGCGGGCGCAAAGCAGCCGGGCGGTGGTCAGATCCTGCAAGGCAAGCCCGGTCATGTCGAATACCGTGATGTCGTTGGGTTGGCGGGTGAAAAGGCTGTTATCGGTCAGCAGATCCCCCAATTCGCAGCTTGGCGTATCGGGAGCCCATTGGCTTTCCCCGATCTGTCGGGCCTGGGTTTGATCGTCGACAAAGAGCCGCACGCGTTCGAGCAGCCCTGGCGGGAGTTCGCGCTTGCCCTTGGTATCGGCCCCGACGCAGTTGAGGTGAGTCCCGGGGCGTACCGCGCTGGCCGAGAACAGCGCGCCGGCACCGGGCGTGGCGGTGATGACGATGTCGCTGGTGGCGACCGCGGCATCGCGATCGGTAACCAGAGCCGGGCGGCAACGCTCGAGAAACAGCGCTTCGAAGCCCGGATCGGGCTGTCCGTCGATGCTGATGTAGCGCACCGTGTCGAGGTTCGGCATCAGGCGCAGGGCGAAGGTCGTCTGGATGCGCGCCTGTACGCCGGTGCCGAAGACACACAGGCTGCGGCTGTCAGGACGGGCCAGCGTTTGCAGGCCAAGTCCGCCGGCAGCGCCGGTGCGCAAGGTGGTGATGCTGTTGCCGTCGATGATGCAGCGCGGGCGGCCGGTGTGCGGGTCGATGAGTACGATGGTGGCCTGGTGGGGTTCGCCACCCAGGGGGCGGTTGGTCGGCCAGAACCCGGCGGCCTTGAATCCGAGCACGTTCTGGGCAGGAATGTCGCCAGCCTTGATGCCGAAGATGCCGCCACTGTGCAGGGATTCTCGAATCACCGGAAATACCCGGCCTTCGCGCCGGCTGTGCAGGCTGAAGGCTTCGCGTACCGCACTGAGCGCGTCATCGTACGACAGCAGGGCTGCCACGTCGTTGGCGTTGAGCAGAAGGAGTTGGTCTTTATCGGGCATCGCTATATACCGTCGCGCGTGAAACCCCGAGGTGGCGCGCCACGATTTCCATGGCGCGGCGAATTTCGAGGCAGCCTGCCGCCTTGAGTTCTCGGATCAGCAGGCGTCGGTCTTCAGGTTTGAGTGCAGCGGGGGCGACCGAGCGTTGTGCGGCAAAGCGCTCGATGCGCTGGTGGATTGCATCGGCCCCCAACGGATCCAGTGTCTCGCCATACGCTGTGCGCTGGCCGATGCTTACAAAGCGATCCAGATTGTCGTGCAGGGCGCGGAATGGACTCAGATCGGTATTGATGCATAGGGCGGCAATGTAGCGCCCGGTCGAATCCTTGATTCCGATCGAGGTGCTTTTTACCGGACGGCCATCGGCGAAACGGTTGGCGTAATTGGCCAGGATTTGAGGAAAATCGGGGTCGGCGATCCGTGCCAGACCGAGTTCCGTGGCTGGGTCGCCAACCGCGCGGCCGGACAGGTTGTTATGGATCGCAAGGATGGCGTGTTTGGGGTGAAGCAGATCGTGGACCACGACTTCGCAGAACGGGGCAAATGTCTCTCCCAGCCCTTGCGCGATGTGCAGGGTTTGCTCGAGAAGCTGGCGGTGTTCTGGCGTTTGTTGATACATGTGAACAAATTATCCAGAACTGGAAATTTTGTCAAATTGTGAGTGAGCCAGTTAATTCACGCTTTGCATCGCGCCAAAAAAAACGCCGGCGCGGGGCCGGCGTCGAGTTGATCAAGAGTTCCGGAACTAGAGGCGGAAGCGGCCGACGAGTTCGTGCAGGCGGTGGGACAGGCTGCTCAGTTCGGCCACGGTCTGCGATGCGCTCTGCACGGCCTGGTCGGTCTGCATGGTCATGCGGTTGGCCTGTTCGGCGGCGTTGGCCATCTCGTTGGTGGCGATCGACTGCTCGCGGGTCGAGGCGGCGATGTCGCGGATCGAGGTGACGACGCGGGCGACCTCGTCCTCGATGCCGGCGATCTCGCTGGCCACGGACTGCGAGGCGGTCAGCCCCGAGCCGACCGAGCGCTGGGTGCCTTCCATGTCGGCCAGGGCGGAGCGAATATCGCCGTGGGTGGCGTCGATCAGGCGACCGATATCGACGGTGGCCTTGGAGGTGCGCTCGGCAAGTTTTCTGACCTCGTCGGCGACCACGGCGAAGCCACGGCCGGACTCACCGGCCCGGGCGGCCTCGATGGCTGCGTTGAGGGCCAAGAGGTTGGTCTGCTCGGCGATCTCGCGGATCGCGGCGATGATTGAATTCATCTCGGTCGAACGATGGCCGAGCGAGTCGAGGGTGGTGGCCAGGCGACCGACCTCATCCGAGATCTGATTGATGCCCTGGGCGAGATCGCCGACAGCGGCGCGCGAGCGGGTCGAGACTTCGCCGGTGTGCGAGGCGATGCCCTCGGCCTGATGCGCGTTGTCGGCGATGTGATTGATGCTGACCGTGATTTCCTCGATGGTGGCGGCGGTGGCGCTGAGCGTTTCGGCCTGGCGCTCGGACTCGTTGGAGAGGGTGCGGGTTACCCCATTGAGGTTGTCGATGCCGCTGTTGAGCTGGGTTGCGTTGTCGCGAACCTCGAGGAACATGGTGCGCAGGGAAGCGATGAAGCGGTTGAACGCGTCGGCGGTCTGGCCGATCTCGTCGCGGGCGGTGACGGGGAGTTGACGGGTGAGGTCGCCCTGGCCGCTGGCGATTTCGGTGAGCGCATCGCGCAGGACGAAGAGATCCTTGAGCAGGCGCGAGAGGGCAAAGTTCGCTGCGAGGGCGCCAAGGGCGGCCACGGCCAGGCCGGAGGCGATGAGTGACCAGAGCAGGGTGGTCAGCGGGGCGAGGATGGCGGATTTGTCAATGACGGCGGCAAGCGCCCAGTCGGCACCGGGGACGGAAGTGACAGCGACGTATTTGGTGCGACCGTCAATGGTCATTTCACGGACGGAAACCC
>CAZHFS010000109.1:5758-8283 GCA_964531885.1 uncultured Propionivibrio sp. | reverse complement strand
TCCCCGCACAGCGCCGACGTCTGGGCCCACCAAGCCCTATTCGACCTGGACGCACGCGGCAGACCGCGCGTTGTAGCCGGCGTCCCGCCTGACTATTTCAGCGCCACTGGCCAGCTGTGGGGCAATCCGCTCTATCGCTGGGAGGCTCATGCCGCCGAAGGTTATGCTTGGTGGATCGATCGCCTGCGCCACTCGTTCCATCTCTGCGACGTGGTCCGTATCGACCATTTCCGAGGGTTCGAAGCGTACTGGGAAATTCCGGCCAGTGCAGATACCGCAGTCGGCGGACGTTGGCTGCCGGGCCCTGGCCTGGCCCTCTTCGATGCCCTGCGCAGTGCGCTGGCGCCTGACGGGCGCCCCTTACGCATCATCGCGGAAGACCTCGGCGAGATCACCCCTGCCGTGGACGCCCTGCGCCATGCGGTCGGCCTGCCTGGGATGCGCATCCTCCAATTTGCTTTTGATGGCCACAGTGACAACCCTTACCTGCCGCACAATCAAGAGCGTGATGCCGTGGTTTACTCGGGCACCCATGACAACGACACCACGCGCGGCTGGTGGCAAGGTCTCGACGCCGCGACGCAGGACTACGTCCGCCGCTATCTTGGAGTCAATGCGCAGGGCATCGAATGGGACTTGATCCGCGCTGCCTCCGCCTCGGTTGCCGCGCTATCCATCGTACCCATGCAGGACGTTCTGGGGCTTGGTAGCGAAGCCCGCATGAACCGTCCCGGCATTGCCCAGGGCTCCTGGGAGTGGCGTTTCGCATGGTCCCAGCTTGCCCCCTGGCACGCCGATTTGCTGGGCGACCTGGCCCGTTTGCACGGACGTACCGGCCGCCGCAAAACGGATCGGGAACTCTTGCGCTGACTCAATGGTCAAGGACAGCAAATCTTATTCTCCCTTGCCAGCATAATCCGCGTATTGTGGACAAGCTGGAGCAGGCAGTTCGACACGCGCAGGTCCCATTGTTTTGATCGTTATGAAAGGGAAGCACATGGCCGAGACGACCCGTAAATCCGCCGCCAAACCCGCGGCAGAAAAAGCCGCCACGGCGAAAAGCAAGGCTGCCAAGCCCGCTGCCGAACCCAAGGTAATTGCCAGCAAGCCGAGCGCAACCAAAGCTGAACCTGTGAAGAAGGCCAAGGCGAGCGCTGCACCTGCTCCCGCCACGACCACCCCGACCAAGCGTGCTCCGCGCAAACCTGCCAGCAAAACCTCGGGACAAAACACTGCCCTGACCATCAGCGATGAGCAACGCTACCTGATGATTGCCGAGGCGGCCTATTACCGTGCAGAGAGCAGTCAGTTCCAGAGCGACCCGGTACGCGACTGGATAGAAGCAGAAAAAGACATCGCTGCCCTGTTGAACGGTCAGCGATAACCCTGCCTCACCCCTGGGTTGCCCCGCTATAACTTGCGCCGGCCTCACGGTCGGCGCCGTGCGCTCGTGCACGGCCGCCGCGCTTAGCACAAACTGGATTCCCAGCGCCTCTGGTTGCGCTCCTGCGCAGCCTTTAAGCTCCGATTAGGTTGCGGTACAAGCGGATGTAGTGCGCTGCCGAATCGTCCCAGGAAAAATCCTGCGCCATGCCGCGTTGTTGCACGCCACGCCAGCGCTCGCCATCACGGAACAAGGCGCACGCGGAGCGAATCGACTCGGCCAACGCATGCCTGGACGCATCACCGAAAACAAATCCGGTGGCGCGACCTGAACGCAGGTTGTCTTCACTGGAATCAACCACTGTATCGGCAAGCCCGCCAACCCGACGCACCAGCGGCAAGGTTCCAAAATGCAGTGCATAGAGTTGTGTCAGCCCGCAAGGCTCGAAACGGGAGGGCACAAGCAGCACGTCCGCGCCCGACATGAACCGGTGCGACAGGGCCTCGTCATAGCCGATATGCACCGCCACATTCCCGGGATTGACCGTCGCGGCATAGCGGAAACCTGATTCGAGATCCCCGTCACCGCTGCCAAGAACCGCCAACTGCCCACCTTCGCGCAGGAGTTCTGGCAAGGCGGCAAGCAGCAAATCCATGCCTTTTTGCGAGGTCAGGCGGCTGACCACGGCAAAAAGTGGCCCCGTCGCATCCTGAGCCAGCCCCAACTCCTCGCGCAACGCACGGCGGCACTCCGCCTTGCCCGAGAGATCATCCGCCGAATAGGGGGCCGCAACTTGATTGCCGGCTGGTGACCAGACATCATAATCCACGCCGTTGAGAATACCCGAAAGATCCTGGCTGCGCTCGCGCAGTACGCCTTCCAACCCCCAGCCAAATTCCGGCGTGCAAATCTCTCTGGCATACGTCGGACTGACCGTTGTCACCCGGTTTGCATAGACAAGCCCGGCCTTCATGAACGAGATCTTGCCGTGGAATTCGGCGCCCGTCGGGGTGATCTTGCGTATTGGCAGATGCATCTCCGGATGCAACTCCAGGGGAAAAATACCCCGGAACGCCAGGTTATGGATGGTAAACACCGAACGTGCTTGCAGCGCCGGATTCTGCGCCATGTAAACTGGCGC
>CAZHFS010000109.1:1236-5658 GCA_964531885.1 uncultured Propionivibrio sp. | reverse complement strand
ATGCCAGGCAAGCCAGGCAACAACACTCGCGCATCGACACCTTGCTTGATCAAGGCTGGCGGCAGGGCGGCCACAACGTCGGCCAGGCCGCCAGTTTTGACCAAGGGAAAAATTTCGGAAGCGACGTGGAGAATACGCATCGGGTCAGACAGAAAAAAACGGTTAGCTTATCAGGTCAGGCGGTCTATCATCTGTTGCGTCACCAGCGTGATGCCGTTTTCGGTACGCCGGAAGCGCCGCGCATCTTCTTCGGGATCCTCGCCGATAACCATCCCGGCAGGAATGCACACGCCGTGATCGACGATGCAGCGGCTGAGGCGGGCATGCCGTCCCACCACGACATCGGGCAAAAGAACCGACCAGTTGATGCGCGTGTAGGAATGCACGCGGCACGCCGAGAAGAGCAACGAGCGATTGAGTTCACCCGAAATGATGCAACCACCGGCGACCGTCGACTCGATGGCGATTCCGTGCCGGTCGATCTGGTTATGCACAAATTTTGCAGGCGGCAACTGCTGCTGGTAGGTCCATACCGGCCAGCCGTTGTCATAGAGGTTGAGCGCGGGGTCGGTGGCCGTCAGGTCGACATTGGCCTCCCAGTACGCATCGACCGTTCCCACATCCCGCCAGTAGTGCTCCTTATCCGGCCCCTCTTCCGGCGCATGGACGCAACTCATCTCGAAAGGATGCGCCAAGGCAACGCCGTTACGCACGGCGGCGGGGATGATGTCCTTGCCAAAGTCGTGACTGGAGGCTGAATCGGCAATGTCGCGCTGAAGTTCACGGTACAGATAGGCCGCATTGAAGATGTAGATCCCCATGCTGCACAGCGAGCTCTCGGGCTTGCCCGGCATCGCAGGAGGATCGGCGGGCTTCTCCACAAAGTCGGTGATGCGCCGTTCTTCGTTGACCGCCATCACCCCGAAGCCCGTCGCATCCTTGCGCGGCACTTCGATGCAGGCAATCGTACACTCGGCGCCGCTTTCCACGTGATCGACGAGCATGGACACATAATTCATCTTGTAGATGTGGTCCCCCGCCAGGATGATGACAAACTCAGGCGATGGCGTGTAATTCTCGATGATGTCGATGTTCTGATAGACAGCATCCGCCGTGCCCCGATACCAGGAATCCTCATCGACCCGCTGCTGGGCCGGCATGAGATCAACGAACTCATTGACCTCCCCGCGCAGGAAACTCCATCCGCGCTGCAGGTGGCGCAGGAGGCTGTGCGACTTGTACTGCGTCACCACGCCAATGCGCCGGATCCCCGAATTCACGCAATTGGACATGGCGAAATCTATGATGCGGTACTTGCCGCCAAAATAGACCGCCGGCTTGGCTCGGCGGTCGGTGAGTTCATGCAGGCGGCTACCACGCCCCCCTGCCAGGACCAGCGCAATGGCCCGGCCGGGCAACTGGAAAGTACGTCTTTCGATCATCTTGCCTCGCTCCATGCAGTTAAACCTGATGGGTCGGCCGCCCTGCTTCAACTGATGACATCAGGGGCGCTCCGACCGGTGTATTCCTGGATTTTTGCCACGTTCTCGGCCAGTGCGACCAGCGGCGCAAGCGCCTCTTGTACCGGCACGTCATGACGTACGAGATCCGCCTCGTAACGTTCAAGATAAAGACGCAGGGTTGCGCCTTCAGTTCCCGTTCCCGACAAACGAAAGACAACCCGTGACCCGTCGGCCATCAGGATGCGTACGCCCTGCTTATCGCTGCGCGATCCGTCGACCGGATCGGTATAGCAAAAATCGTCGGCCGAGCGGATCTCTCCGGCGACCGTCTGCTGCCCGGCCAGGCTAGGCAACTTGGCACGCAAGGCAGCAAAAAGAGCCTCGGCACGTTCGCTGGCAATGCCTTCATAGTCATGCCGCGAGTAGAAATTCCGCCCGAATCGCTGCCAGTGGGCGCGAACGACGGCCTCAACGGTTTCATTGCGTGCCGCCAGGATATTCAGCCAGTAAAGGACAGCCCAGAGGCCGTCCTTCTCGCGCACATGGTTTGACCCCGTGCCCGCGCTCTCCTCCCCGCAGAAGGTCGCCAGGCCGGCATCCATCAGGTTGCCGAAGTACTTCCAGCCGGTCGGGGTCTCGAAACAGGGAATCCGGAGGTCGGCAGCGACCCGGTCCAGCGCACAACTCGTCGGCATCGACCGCGCCACACCGGCAATCCCTTTCGCATACGCCGGCACATGGACATAATTCGCGGCGATGACGGCAATGCTGTCACTCGGGCTGACAATGAAGCCACGCCCGACGATCATGTTGCGATCGCCATCGCCATCCGAAGCGGCTCCAAATGACAGCCCATTGGCCGGATCGGCCATCGCATCCACCAGTTCAGCGGCATAAACCGGATTCGGGTCGGGGTGCCCGCCGCCAAAATCGGGAAGTGGCACACCATTGACCACCGTGCCTTCGGGCGCGCCCAAGCGCTTTTCCAGAATCGCCTTGGCATAGGGACCATTGACCGCATGCATGGCATCGAAGCGCATGCGGAATTCAGGGCGCTGGACCAAGGCGGCGATGCGCTCGAAGTCGAAAAGCGACTCAAGCAGCTCGGCATAGTCAGCCACCGGGTCGATGATCTGCACGCACAACTCGCCAAGCTGGGTTTCGCCCAAATGGGAGAGATCGACGGGCGGCGCATCCACGATACGGTACTCACGGATCGTCTGGGTCCGGGCATAGACGGCATCGGTAAAGGTCTCGGTAGCGGGCCCGCCGTTGGCCTGGTTGTATTTGATTCCGAAATCACCGTCCGGCCCGCCCGGATTGTGGCTGGCCGAAAGGATGATGCCGCCAAACGCCTGCCGCTTGCGGATCACCGCACTGGCCGCCGGCGTCGACAAAATGCCCCCCTGCCCAACCAGTACCCGACCAAATCCCGCTGCCGCGGCCATACGCAGGATGATCTGGATGGCCTGATCGTTGAAGTACCGACCATCACCGCCCACCACCAGGGTCTGCCCGATACGCTCCGGGAGCGAATCGAAAATGGCCTGAACGTAATTTTCAAGATAACCAGGCTGGCTAAATACCTTGACCTTTTTACGCAAACCGGATGTACCGGGTTTCTGGCCGGCGATGGGGGAAGTGCTTACGGTAATGATCGTCATGAGGATCCGGGCTCGCAGAAGTGTTCCGTCATCTTTTTTCTGGGCACAACTCAGCTTGAATGCCGTTGACAGAACGATAACAGCGCTTGGGTAGAGGCGTCGAGTGCTTTCGCCTGCGATTCGTCATGAAAGGCAGGCAGAATGCGACTTGCCACCGCTTTGCCGAGCTCGACCCCCCACTGATCGAAGGGATTGATGCCCAGGATCGCCCCATGGGCAAAAACCTTGTGCTCGTACAAAGCCACCAGCGCGCCCAGGGCTTCCGGCTCAAGGGCAGCCATGAGCAAGGTCGACGACGGCTGATTACCGGCAAACACGCGATGCGGCAACAAAGCTTTAATCGCTTCCGCCGAAAGCCCTTCCTGTTCCAAGGCACGCCGCACTTCGTCGGCAGTGCGCCCGAAAGCCAGCGCCGAGCTTTGCGCGAAGCAATTGGCCAACAAGGCTTCATGATGACCCGGCAGGGGAAAGTCGGAGCGCGCGCTGGCGATGAAATCGCAGGGCACAATCCGCCCGCCCTGATGCAACAGTTGGAAGAAAGCGTGCTGACCATTGTTGCCAAGCTCTCCCCAGACGATCGGCGACGTAGCGCAACCGACCGCCTGCCCATCCGCCGTCACCGACTTGCCATTGCTCTCCATTTCAAGCTGCTGCAGGAAGGATGGAAAAAAGCGCAGCGATTCGTTATAGGGCAAAACGGCGTTGGTCTCTGCACCGAGGAAGTTGGTGTTCCAAATCCCGAGCAGTGCCATCAACACCGGCATATTGCGCGCGAACGGGGCGGTACGGAAGTGCTCGTCCATGCGCTCAGCACCGCGCAGCATCGCCTCGAAAGCATGCGACCCGATAGCCACCATCAAAGCCAGTCCAACCGCCGACCACAACGAATAGCGCCCCCCGACCCAGTCCCAGATCGGGAACACGCGTTCCGCATCCAAGCCGAACGCCACGGCGCGCTCGGGCCGGCTGGAGACCGCTGCGAAATGCGCCGAGAGGTCAACCGCGTCACCCAGGTTGGCACGCAACCAAGCCCGCGCCGTCTGCGCATTAACCATCGTCTCCTGGGTAGTAAACGTCTTACTGACCACAATGAACAAGGTCGTGCGCGGATCGAGCGTCTGCAGCAAGGGCGCAATCTGCGCGCCATCAAGATTCGATACGTAATGCACGCCGAGCGCCGGATGCGCCAGTGAACGCAAGGCCTGATTCATCATCTTTGGCCCCAGATCCGAACCGCCAATCCCGATATTCACCACATCGCGGATCGGCATGCCATCGTGGCCGATGCATTTACC
>CAZHFS010000109.1:0-1136 GCA_964531885.1 uncultured Propionivibrio sp. | reverse complement strand
GCGCACCGACCGGGATCGGCAGCAAACAGGTCGCGCAGATGGCATGTGGCAATCGTTGCCCGGTGCTTCTGCAAATCGGCCCATGCGCGTGTCGTGGTGATGCTCATGCGAAAACTCCCTTCAGTCATTGTTACCGTCGGACTGCTCGCCCGCCTAATTTTCTATCGTTTCGGCCAACAATATGGCCTGCCTCATAGCCGGCCGGTCTCGTGCTCGGGCGCCCCGGTCAGCAACTCGGTCGCCGCTTGCTGCGAGAGATCGAGATAGCGCTCAAACTGACGCAGCACATCGGCAATCACCTCGTCGCGGGTCATGTAGCGAATGTCATACCCGGCCCGCCCATCGGCGAAGAAAGTCACTGCGGCACAAACGGCGTCATCTTCTGACGCACCGGGCTTCTGATGCACGGTGGCCAGCAGGTTGAAAACCACTTCATGCCGCCCCTGCAACTCGACACCATAAACGAAATCGCGATGCGCCGGCTGAGGCACGACCAAGGCCATCCGGTTTTCATCGAGCCGATCCACCCGACATTCCAGCCCACGTCGTTGCAGCTCGGCCGAAACTTCGCGCAAGGCTTCATACGCCACCTCCTGCATGAAGCGCAGCACATCGTCGCGTCGCCGTTTCTGCAGCAACACGTCAAGCCGATAGCGCCAGTGCTTGCCTGACCAGAAATTCGTCGCGGGAGACAACACGCGCTCGGCATGCAGAACATCCGCGCGCAAGCCCAGCCAAAGA
Organism: uncultured Propionivibrio sp.; assembly: GCA_964531885.1. GTDB lineage: Bacteria > Pseudomonadota > Gammaproteobacteria > Burkholderiales > Rhodocyclaceae > Propionivibrio. The sequence continues at coordinate 395 of CAZHFS010000109.1, read as the reverse complement.
CTCACGCAGAGCATGAGCATGATGGCGGCGAAGGGCAAGGCTGCGATCAAGGTCATCGACTGCAGTGCAGACAATCCGCCGGCATAAAGCAGGACACCGGCGGTCACTCCCAGCAGAACTGCCCAGAACAAGCGCTGCCAGACCGGAGAAGACGGATGTCCGCGACTGGCGATGGTATCGATCACATAGGCACCCGAATCAGCGGAAGTCACAAAGAACACGCCAATCAGCAACACGGCCAAAGCCGAGGTAATCCCCGACCCTGGCAGATAACCGAGGAAAATGAAAAGCAGGGAATCCACCTGGCTGGCGGCGGCAGACAGCGCTCCCTCTGCCACGTGCTGGTCATACCAGATCGCCGTATTACCGAAGATGGTCATCCACAGCAAATTAAA
>CAZHFS010000108.1:0-8362 GCA_964531885.1 uncultured Propionivibrio sp. | reverse complement strand
AAAGTTGCCTTGTCGATGGTATGGCCCAGTTCGGCCGATTCGAACATGATCCGCCCTCCTAGAAATCACCCCAAAGATTCTGCAGGACAGCCAACACGGCCAAACCCGCAGTTTCTGTGCGCAACACCCGCGGCCCAAGGCGCACCCCCCGGAACCCTGCCGCATCTGCCCATTCAAGTTCCTCAGGCGCCAAGCCGCCCTCGGCACCGATCAACACCTCGACCCGGCCGCCGGGCGGTCGCGCCGAATCACGCAAAGCGTACGCCCCCTCGGGATCGAGGATCAATCGCAACACGTCGGGAGACGACGGCTGCGCCAGCCAGCGCTCAAGGTGTACGATTTGCGCAACAGTTGGCAACCGGTTCCGTCCGCACTGTTCGCACGCCGAGGCAACCACGCCGCGCCAGTGCTCAACCCGACGTTCCGCTCGCTCGCCCGAAAGCCGCAGCACACTGCGGCGGGAGAGAACCGGAACGATCTCGGCCACACCCAGCTCGACGGCCTTCTGTACGGTCAAATCCATCTTGTCGCCTGTCTGCAGGGCCTGGATCAGGGTCACGTGCAGCGGCGACTCGCAGGAGCGCTCCAGATGGTCACCAACCTCAACGCTGACGGCACTGCGTGTCACTTCAGCAATGCGTGAGCGATATTCTCCACCGGCACCATCAAACAGGATCAGCGCGTCCCCTGCCCCCAAACGCAGGGCGCGCACGGCATGGCGCGCCGCCGATTCAGGCAGGGCCAAGACACTCCCGGCAACCAGCGGCACAGGACAATAAAAGCGTGGCGTACTCATGTTGCTATTATAGGGACATCGCAAGCCCGTCACTGCTTTGACACACTCAGGAATCTTAATGCCAATTGAATCCACTGCCGGCATCCTTGGCTGGCCAGCCGCCGACTTCGCCCTGATGGACACCGAGGGAGTACGCCATGATCTGGCCGGTCTGCGCGGCCCGAACGGCCTGCTTCTCATGTTCATCTGCAATCACTGCCCTTACGTACAGGGCATTCTCGACCGCATCGTGCGTGACGCCGCAGAATTGCAGTCACTCGGCTATGGCGTCGCCGCGATCATGAGCAACGATATCGTCGCCTACCCGGATGATGCACCGGACAAAATGAAGGCGCTTGCCGCCGAGCGGGGATTTTCCTTTCCTTACCTGTTCGATGAAAGCCAGAGCGTGGCCAGAAGCTATGACGCAGTATGCACGCCCGACTTTTTCGGTTTCGACCGCACGATGCGCCTCGTGTACCGCGGCCGGCTCGACTCATGCGGCAAGAACCCCGCCACCCCGGACTTGCGTCGCGAACTGGTCGACACCCTGCGCAGCGTCTCCCTTGGCGAAACGCCCACCGTCCGTCAATGGCCAAGCGTCGGCTGCTCGATCAAGTGGCGCACCTGACCGAAAGTCGATTCCGCAGCAGAATAAGGCGGTGCAAGCGCTGCCGCCTCGCCACCCCGACTCCGCAGACTGAGCCTGCTCGCCCGTCCGCGCCGTACCCAAGAGTCCGAGCGCCGTCCCGCTGCAGTCTCCCTCTTTTTACTTGCTGCGACCGAGCTCAGTATTCCTGCAACAAGGTCAGTTCGTCGTCGGTATGCCGCAGGCGAATCGCCAGGGTCCTCGCCAGTTTGGAAACGATCATGAACGCGATGCGTTTGTGATCCTCAGCCAGGAAATTGAATTTTTCGAGCGACAGGACATAGAGTTCGCAGTCGCACACCGCCACCGCATCGTTCCCACGTGGACGATGGTCGAGGAACGCCAGCCCACCGAAGAACTCGCCACGCCCGAAGGTGGCAATATGGTGTTGGCGGCTTGAGCCACCGACATAGCCCATGATCTTGACTTCACCGCTGCGCAACAGATAAAGGTTGGCGTCGTTATCGCCACGCCGGTAAATCGTCTCCCCTGCCGGATACCGGCGCTCCTCGAGGCACGCCCGCAGGTCGGCAATGGTGTCATCCTTGCTGCCCTTGAACAGTTCGATTTCGTGCAGTTCAAGGGGCGGCAAGCCCGTAAGGTCGGCCTTGACCTCACCGAGCAGTTTATTCTCGACCCATTCGATTGCCGCCTCGAGTGAAGCCATTACCTGCACGCTGCCGTCCTCCACTACCACCCCAGAGAGCTCGAGGAATTCGCGCAGATTCCGCCCGTTCGGCAGGGTCTCACGCACATTCGAGAGCAGCAACGGCACCTTCCGCTCTGCCAGGACATCGCGCGCCAGTTTGAGCATGTGCGCCGCCGTAACATCAAGCGATTGAACGCGCTTGAAATCCAGAATGACGTATTCAGCCTGCAAGAGATCGGGCTCCAGAGTAAGGTAGAGCTGATGTGTCGTCCCGAAAAACAGACTGCCCTGCAATTCGTAGATCACCGCATGCTCGCCTCTGGACTCGAGCACCAAAATTTCTTTTTCGGGCCGATACCAGGTCGACGAACGACGGCTGACCAGGCTGCGCCGCCGGACAACATTCCCTCCCACCTGTTCGCGCAGGAAGAGCACCACCGAGAGCAAGACCCCGACTGCCGAGGCCGCGATCAGGCCCACCGCCAGAGCCACGGCAATCACCGCCAGAACCACCGAAAAATCGAGCACGGTCGAGCGCGACTCCAAAAACCGCAGGGGATCGGTATCGATCATGCGCAGAGCAATGACAATCAGCACGCCACTCAAGGCCCCGACCGGGATCCAGGCCACGAAGGCCCCGAGCAGCAATCCGGCGATCAGGACCAGAACCCCCTCGATCACGCCGGAGATACGCGTCTGGGCCCCGCTCGTCAGATTGACCAGGCTCGCCCCCATGGTTCCTGCGCCGGGCATACCGCCAATGGATGACGCCATCACGTTGGCAAACCCCTGCGCGGCAAGCTCGCGGTTCGGGTCGTGCCGGGTTCGCGTCATCTGATCGAGGACGACACTGGTCTTGAGCGTATCGATCGAAAGCAGAGCGGCCAAGGTTAACGCACTGCCGATGAGACTGGCCACCTGCACCAATTTGAGCTCGCCGATCTCACGCCAACGGTTGGTGATGAGTTCCAGGTAGCCGGCTCCCGAAGCGCCAAGCTCGCCAATGACCAAAGGATTGCCAGCTAACTGGCGTAGGTCCGGGTCCGCCATGGCCAAGCCAGCGTAGGTCAAGCCACCTGCCAGGAGGCCAAGCACAGTTCCCGGCACGGCACGCGTGAATTTTGGCGACAGCACCATCACCAAGGCAGTGGCCCCGCCAATGGCAATCCCACGCCAGTCCCAATGATCCAGACTGATCAGCGCCCGAAACCAGGCCATCTCGTCTGGCGCGCCGACAAGCTTGGGCAATTGGCTGCCCAGGATGATCAGTCCAACGCCCGACAGGTAACCGCTCACCACCGGGTAGGGGATGTACTTGATCAGCCGGCCGAAGCCGAGAAAACCAATCAGTGTCTGAATCAGCCCGGTCAGGATGCCGAGCACAGTAATCAGGAGCACGATCACCGTCGGCGCCAAGCCCTGCGCGGCATACTCGAAGGCAAAGGCCGAAAGCACCGCCGCAGCGGGAGCGCAGGGGGCGCTGATCAGGCGGTCGGTACCTCCGAAGGTGGGTGCCACGAGGCCCAGGGCAATCGCCCCCAGCAAGCCGGCCAAAGCTCCGAAAGCCGCATATTGTGGGCCGAGTGCCGCGTAGGCGGTCACGCCGTAGGCGACCGCCGCAGGCAAGGCGACCAGCATGGCTGACGCGCCGCCCCAGAAATCGCCGGAATGACGCATCCATGTCCCGGAAAATTCTCGCATCTTGTTTCTCCCGTGGGCGAAAACAACCCCGTACGATCGTATCGGCTGACGCAGGCTTTCCTTGAGCATATGCCGTTTCGCTCCCGCTTGAAAGCGGCGCAACACTCTGACCCGCGAAAACGCACGCAATGATTGCTGTCACGCCAGCCGTTGCACTAGACTGACCTCTAGACTGAGGCACCGTTTCCTTGGCTGGCCGCACAGCACGAGGATACCGCCCCACCGATCAGCACTTTGCGCGACTTTTTCGCGCCGCGTATGGCGTTGATTGGCGCACAGAGAAAAACCACGCCAGTACATGGCTTGAAAAGGCTTGTTTTCGCGATGCCGGGCACTTTTACCCGCCCAACGCTGTCATTAAAGATCTGCAATCACCAGCTTAACTATCTGCTTCCTTCAGGAGACTGCTCCATGACCGATTCCACTTCCTTCGAAAAGACGCTCCGTAGCGAAGTCGACGAAAAACTCCTGACCTCCGTCGCCGCCGAGCCGGCCACGGCCAATACCAAGGAAATCTACAAGGCGCTCGCCCAGGTCGCGCGCGACCGCCTAGCCAAGCGCTGGGTCGAGACTCAAAGCGCCGACCGGCGCAACAAGACCCGCCGCGTGTACTACATGTCGATGGAATTTCTGATCGGGCGCACGCTCGACAATGCCCTTTCTGCGCTTGATCTGCGCGATGCTGCCGCCGCAGCCTTCAATCAGGCGGGAGTCCCCGGGATCAGCGACATCCTTGAATGCGAGCCGGATGCCGCGCTCGGCAACGGCGGCCTCGGCCGCCTTGCGGCGTGCTTCCTCGACTCGATGGCCACCCTTGAGCTGCCCTCGTGGGGCTACGGCATGCGCTACGAATACGGCATGTTCGCCCAGTCGATCATCAACGGTGCCCAGGTCGAACACCCGGACTCCTGGCTGGTCGATGGCACGCCCTGGGAATTCCCTCGTCCCGGCACCCACTTCACGGTCCGCTTCGGCGGCACGGCCGAACACCATGGCGAATGGGCAGAATGGAACGCCGCCGAAGCCGTCGAAGCCCGCGCCTACGACTACGTCATCCCCGGACAAGCCACTGAACGGGTGAGTACCCTACGCCTGTGGAAGGCCGGTGCGCCAGCGCAGATCGACCTCAACGCCTTCAACTCAGGCGATTATGCGCGCGCTGCCGAGTTCAAGAACCGGTTCGAAAACATCTCCTGGGTCCTCTACCCGAACGACAGTACACCGGCCGGCCGCGAACTGCGCCTGCGCCAGGAGTATTTCTTCGTCTCCGCCTCACTGCAGGACATTCTCTTCCACCACCTCGAAGAACACTCGAGCCTGCAGAACCTGGCCGACCAGATCGCCATCCACCTCAACGACACCCATCCGGCAATCGCCGTGGCCGAGTTGATGCGTCTCCTGTGCGACGAACACGGCATGCTGTGGAACGATGCCTGGGCGCAATGCCGGCGCATTTTCTCCTATACGAATCACACCCTGATGCCCGAGGCACTCGAAACCTGGCCGGTGGGCCTGATGCAATACCTGCTGCCGCGGCACATGCGTATCATCTACCGCATCAATCAGGAATTCCTCAACGAGGTGGCGCAGCGTTTCCCCGGCGACATCGATCTCATCCGCCGCGTCTCGCTGATCGACGACGCCGACGGCAACCCCGACAACAAGCGGGTCCGCATGGCCAACCTGTGCATTGTCGGCAGCCACCGCATCAACGGCGTTTCCCAGTTGCACTCGGATCTCATGGTGCAGACCATCTTCGCCGATTTCGCACGCCTGTACCCCGACCGTTTCCACAACAAGACCAACGGCGTGACCCCTCGCCGCTGGCTGGCGCAGGCCAACCTGGGGCTGGCCAAACTGATCGATGCACGCCTCGGCAAGGATTGGCGCCATGAGCTTGACCGTCTCGGCGAACTGCGTCCGGCGGCCGACGACAAGGCGTTCCGCGAGCACTTCGCCGCCGCCAAGCACGCCAACAAACAACGCCTGGCCGAGTACATCCGCCGCGAAACCGGCATCAGCCTCGACCCGAACAGCCTGTTCGACGTACAGGTCAAACGAATCCACGAGTACAAGCGGCAACTGCTCAATGTGCTGCATGTCATCACCCGCTACAACATGATCCTGCACGGCCAGGGTGACCATTTCGCCCCACGCAGCGTGATCTTCGCCGGCAAGGCGGCCTCCTCCTACCACATGGCCAAGCAGATCATCCACCTGATCCATGACGTGGCTAACGTGGTCAACAACGACCCGCGCACGCGCGACAAGCTCAAGGTCGTTTTCGTCCCCAATTACGGCGTCTCGATCGCTGAGCTGATCATGCCCGCCGCCAACCTCTCCGAGCAGATTTCAACTGCCGGCACCGAAGCCTCGGGCACCGGCAACATGAAACTCTCGCTCAACGGGGCGCTGACCATTGGCACGGAAGACGGCGCCAACATCGAGATCCGCGACAATGTCGGCGCCGACAATATTTTCATCTTCGGCAACAGCACGCCGCAGGTCCAGGACCTGCGGCGCAACGGCTACGACCCGCGCAGCATCTACCAGACCAACCCGCAGCTCAATGAAACGCTCAACAAGATCGACGGCGGTTTCTTCTGCAACACCGACCGGCGGCGCTACCACGATCTGTTCAACAGTCTGGTGAACTACGGCGACCACTACATGCTGCTTGCCGATTACGCCGACTACATCGCGACCCAGATGCGCGTAGACAATCTCTACCTCACGCCCGACGAGTGGCAACGCAAGGCCATCCTCAATGTTGCCGGGATGGGTACCTTCTCGTCGGATCGCACGATCCGTGAATACGCCATCGACACCTGGAACATGGGACACCTCCTCAGGAAAGGATGACATGCTTAGCAAGGCCGAAGCCATCGCATTAAGTCGCGCCGAACACGGCGATCCATTCGCCGTGCTGGGCCTACACACCGACAGCAAGGGGCGTTTGTGGCTGCGCACCCTGCAACCCGGCGCACTGGCTGTCACGGCGATCGACCCGGAAAGCGGGGAAACACTGCTCGAACTGCAGGAACGAAAAATCGACGCCCTCGGCGAGCATTCCGGCCTCTTCGAAGCCTCACTCCTCGGACAAAGCCGAGAGTTCCCTTACCGCTTGCGCATCGAGTGGCCGGGTGGCACGCAGGAAACCGACGATCCCTACCGCTTCCCGACGGTACTTGGCGAAATGGACGTCTGGCTCCTTGCCGAAGGCTCGCATCTGCGGCCATACGAACGGCTGGGTGCGCATTTGCGGGTCATCGACGGTGTGGCCGGCACGGCATTCGCCGTCTGGGCGCCGGATGCCCAACGGGTCAGCGTGATTGGCGACTTCAACACCTGGGATGGCCGACGCCATCCGATGCGCCTGCGCCGCGAATGCGGCGTCTGGGAAATCTTCATCCCGGGCATCGGCGAAGGCACCCGCTACAAATTCGAGATTCGAGCCAAGGATGGCCAGGTCCTGCCGCACAAGGCCGACCCCTATGGCTTCGAGGCCGAACTGCGCCCTTCGACCGCCTCGGTCGTACATGCCCTCACGCCGCGCGCCGAACGACCGCGTATCGCCCCCGGAAGCCACCTCGACAAGCCTGTATCGATCTATGAAGTACACCTTGGCTCATGGCAGCGGCGCAGCGACGGCAATTTCCTCGACTGGCAAGAACTTGCCGACAGGCTGATCCCCTATGCCTGCGATCTGGGGTTCACCCACCTCGAACTCCTGCCCATTTCAGAACATCCGTTCGATGGTTCGTGGGGTTACCAGCCGCTCGGACTGTACGCCCCGACGGCTCGTTTCGGACCGCCGCAAGGCTTTGCCGACTTTGTCGCCGCCTGTCATGCCGCCAAACTCGAAGTCATTATCGACTGGGTTCCGGCGCATTTCCCAACCGATGAGCACGGCCTCGGCCACTTCGACGGACGCCCGCAGTACGAACATGCCGATCCGCGCGAAGGGAAACATCAGGACTGGGGCACGCTGATCTACAACTTCGGGCGCCGAGAGGTGTTCAACTACCTCGTGGGCAACGCGCTGTTCTGGATCGAGCGTTACGGCATTGACGGGCTGCGCGTCGACGCTGTGGCTTCGATGCTCTATCGCGACTACAGCCGCAACCACGGGGAATGGGTTCCAAATATTTACGGCGGCAGGGAAAACCTCGAAGCCGTCCACTTCCTGCGCCGCATGAATGAAGTCCTCGGCCAGGAATGTCCGGGCGCAGCAAGTTACGCTGAAGAATCCACGGCCTGGCCTTCGGTCAGCCGCCCCCCCTCGATGGGCGGACTCGGCTTCCACTACAAGTGGAACATGGGTTGGATGCACGACGTCCTCAATTACATGGCACACGACCCGGTGCACCGCCGCTACCACCACAACCAACTGACCTTCGGGCTGCTCTACGCGTTCACCGAGAATTTCGTCCTGCCGCTCTCGCACGACGAAGTCGTGCACGGCAAGGGGTCGCTGATCGCCAAGATGGCCGGCGACTACTGGCAAAAATTTGCCAACCTGCGCGCGCTCTACGGCTTCATGTGGGCGCATCCGGGAAAGAAGCTACTGTTCATGGGCGGCGAGTTT
>CAZHFS010000107.1:0-8379 GCA_964531885.1 uncultured Propionivibrio sp. | reverse complement strand
AGATTGCAAAGAAGGTTGTGGCTGCTCGGGGCGAGCGGCCTCTTGCAACCACGGGCCAGCTCGCCGCGCTTGTACGCGAGACCGTGCGGACCCGCGAGCCCGGCCAGGATCCGGCGACGCGTACCTTTCAAGCTCTACGGATTCACGTCAATCAGGAGCTCGATCAACTCGCGCTAGTCCTGCCGCAGGCCATCGAGTTGCTGGCGCCGGGCGGGCGGCTGGCGGTGATCAGTTTCCACTCGCTCGAGGATCGTATCGTCAAGCGCGTTTTGCGTGACGAAGCGACGGCCGACCGCCTGCCCAAGAACCTGCCGCTTCGCAGTGCCGACCTCCCGGCGGCGCGCCTGCGACTGATTGGCAAGCCGGTTAAGGCAGGTGAGGCCGAAGTCGCTGCCAACCCGCGGGCGCGCAGTGCGGTCATGCGGGTTGCCGAACGCTGTGCTGGCAAGTTTGCCGGAGAGGCGTCCTGATCATGCTGCGCATCAATCTCTTCTTGCTGCTGGGGATCGTCGTCTGTGCGCTGGGCACGGTGACTGCGCAGCACAAGGCGCGCAAGCTGTTTCAGGGGCTTGAGCAGGAGCAGGAGCGGGCCAAGCAACTCGACGTCGAGTTTGGGCAGCTGCAGATCGAATTGTCGACGTGGGCAACGTCGCCACGCATCGAGAAAATTGCGCGGGAAAAGCTCAAAATGCGTACCCCTGAGGCGGCGCGCGTCGTGACGGCGCGTCGGGCAGGTGATGCGCCATGATGAATTTCAAAGGCGGCCAACGTGGCCACAAGTTTGCCGAGAGCCCGGTCTTGCAGTTACGGCTGCCAGCCTGGCGTTCGCGGATGATGGCCCTGCTATTCATGGGCTGCTTTGCGGCACTGATCGGCCGGGCGTTTTATCTGCAAGTGTTGAATAACGATTTCTTGCAGGAAAAAGGGGAATCCCGCTACCGCCGTGACTTGCAGATTTCAGCCTCACGGGGACGGATTGCCGATCGCAATGGCGATGTGTTGGCGATCTCGACCCCGATGAAATCGGTCTGGGCCGTGCCTTCGGAAGCCAGATTGACGCCACAGCAGGTGCGCGAGTTGGCTGTGCTGCTTGAAATGGACGCCAAGGAATTGCAGCGTCGGTTGGGTAGTGAAAAGAATTTCGTCTTCCTGCAGCGGCAGTTGCCGCCCGATATCGGCGATCGCATTGCTGCGCTCAAATTGCCTGGGGTGGGGCAGGATCGGGAATACCGGCGTTTTTACCCGAGTGGCGAAATGACGGCGCATGTGGTCGGGTTTACCGGCGTGGACGATAAAGGGCTGGAAGGTGTCGAGCTGGCGTATCAGGGGCAGTTGCTCGGGCACGCCGGTTCGCGCAGCGTGATCAGGGATCGCCGCGGCCAAATCGTCGAGGATGTCGGATCGATCCGCTTGCCACAGGATGGCAAGGATATCCGCCTGTCGATCGATGCCAAGATTCAGTACATCGCCTACAGCGCTCTCAAGCAGGCGGTGGCGGAGAACAAGGCCAAGGCCGGTGGGGTGGTGGTTGCTGATGTGAAAACTGGCGAAATTCTGGCGCTTGCCAACTGGCCAACCTATAACCCGAACAACCGGGAGCGGCTTTCCGGTGCCCAGTTGCGTAACCGTGCGGTGACCGATACCTTCGAGCCCGGTTCGACGCTCAAACCATTTGCCGTCGCGCTGGCGCTGGATTCTGGCAAGGTGCGCTACGACACGGTGATCAACTGCGCGGGCAAGCTGACCATCGGTAAAGCAACGATCTCCGACGCCCATCCGCATGGGCCGCTGTCGGTCGCTCAGATCATCCAGAAGTCATCGAATATCGGTACGGCCAAGATTGCAGGCATGCTGCCAGCGCAGCAGATGTGGGAAATGTTCGATTCAGTTGGCTTCGGTCAGCCGCCGCGCCTCGGGTTCCCCGGTGAGGTCGGTGGCCGTTTGCGCCCGTGGAAGACCTGGCTGCCGATCGAACAGGCGACGATGTCCTACGGCCATGGCATTTCGGTGTCGTTGATGCAGTTGGTTCGTTCTTACATGGTGTTTGCCCGTGAAGGTGATCTGATCCCGCTCACCCTGTTGCGTCAGGAGAGCGTGCCGGTGGCATCGACCCAGGTTTTTACCCAGCAGACGGCGCGCGAAATGCGGGCAATGCTGGAAATGGCCGCGCAGCCTGGCGGGACGGCACCGCAGGCTCAGATCCCGGGGTATCGCGTGGCCGGCAAGACAGGGACGGCGCACAAGATCGAAGGCGGGCAGTATGCCAAGAAATACGCGTCTTCTTTTGTGGGGTTTGCGCCGGTATCTGATCCGCGCCTGGTGATTGCGGTCATGATCGATGAACCGACGGCAGGCAAACATTACGGCGGGGCAGTGGCCGGGCCGGTGTTTGCTTCGATCATGGGCGGTTCGCTCAGGACCATGGGCGTGCCGCAGGACAATGCCATGCGCGTGGCGGGCAAAGACGGTGGCAAGGGACAGTTGTGATGGATGAATCGACCGACATGAACATGCGCGTGCGCAGTCTGCTGGCCAGTCTGGCCGCCGAAGGCGTGCAGCCCTGCGGCGTGGCTGATGACAGTCGGGCGGTGCAGCGCGGCGATATCTTCCTTGCTTACCCTGGGGCCAAGGCCGATGGGCGTCGATTCATCGGCGATGCGCTGGCGCGAGGCGCGGTTGCGGTGTTATGGGAGGAAGGCGGAGAATTCGCCTGGAACCCCGAGTGGCGGGGCGTCCATTGCGCAGTGTCCGATTTGCGCCGCCTCGCGGGGCCGCTTGCGCATGCAGTCTATGGCTGGCCGTGCGAGCGGCTGTCTCTGATTGCCTTGACCGGAACCAATGGCAAAACGACGGTCAGCCAGTGGCTCGGGCGGGCGCATCCTCGTCGCTGCGCGACGATTGGCACGTTGGGCGCTGGCTTTGTCGATGCCCTCGAGGATGGCATGCTAACGACGCCCCAGGCGCCAGTCCTGGCGCGTTATCTGGCGCGTTTTGCCAATGTGGGCGCGCAGGCCTGTGCCATCGAAGCGAGTTCGGTGGGTATCGAAGAGGGGCGGCTCGATGGGGCGCGGGTCGATGTGGCCGTGTTCACCAACCTGACCCGCGACCATCTGGATTACCACGGTACGATGGAAGCCTACGCCGCAGCCAAGACCAAACTGTTCTCCTGGCCGCGCTTGCGTCTGGCCGTACTAAATCTCGACGATCCCTACGGGCAGCAGCTTGCTGCTGAATGCGCTGCGCAGCGCATCATCGGCTATACCCAGCACGGCGCCAGCGGTACTCCGGCGGTCGTGGCTGCGGAGGCCGTCATTGAGACGCCGGCTGGCCTGCGCTTCCGGCTGGTCTTGCCGAATGGCAGGGCGGAGGTCGAAACGGGTTTGTTGGGCCGATATAATGTCGCCAATCTGCTGGCAGTTGCCGCAGTGCTTTTCGATGCAGGGCTCAAGGCGGGCGAAATTGCCGAGCGGCTTGCGGCGCTGGAATCGCCCCCGGGCCGTCTGGAAAAAATCGGCGGGGTGAATGAGCCGCTGATCGTCGTCGATTATGCGCATACACCCGATGCACTGGCGAATGCGCTGCAGGCCTTGCGCGGCGTGGCCAGCGCTCGCGGGGCTGGCCTTGCCGTGGTGTTCGGTTGCGGTGGCGACCGCGATCCGGGCAAGCGGCCACAAATGGGCGAGGTGGCAGCACGACTGGCCGACCGGGTTGTCCTGACCAGCGACAACCCGCGCAGTGAGTCGCCCGAGAGCATCCTGGCGCAGATCGCTGCCGGTGCTCCTGCGGCTCAGATAATTGCCGACCGTGGCGAGGCGATTCGGGCTTCCGTCCTGAACGCGCATCCTGCTGACGTGATTTTGCTTGCCGGAAAAGGGCACGAACCGTATCAGGAGATTGCCGGGGAACGTCGGCCGTTTTCAGATCTGGGCGAGGCGGCGACCGCCCTCGCATTGCGCCGGGAGCAAGGAGCATGACCATTCAACTCGACCTGATGAGCGCGGCGCGTGCCGTAAGCGGACGTCTGATCGGCGAGAACGCAGCCTTCTTCGGGGTGTCGACCGATACGCGCAGCGTGCGTGCCGGTGAACTCTTCGTCGCATTGCGCGGGGTGAAATTCGATGCGCACGAGTTTGTCGTCACAGCCCGTGAACAAGGTGCTGTCGCGGCAATCGTGGCCGAAGATGCGCTGAACCAACCCTCACTGGCAACGCTTGTGACCAACGGCTATCCCCTGCTGGTCGTGAAAGATACACGCCTGGCCCTTGGTGATCTGGCGGCAGGCTGGCGCCAGCGTTTCGACATTCCGCTGCTGGCCGTGACGGGTAGCAACGGCAAGACCACAAGCAAGGAGATGCTGGCCAGCATTCTTGCCGCGGCCTATGGCGATGCGGTGCTGGCAACGCGTGGCAATCTGAACAACGATATCGGTCTGCCGCTCACTCTGCTTGGCTTGGGGAGCGAGCATCGGGCGGCGATTGTTGAAATGGGGATGAACCACCCCGGCGAAATTGCCTACCTTGCAGGGATTGCGCGGCCTAACGTGGCGCTGGTTACCAACGCCCTGCGTGCGCATCTGGAAGGGATGGGCAGCGTGGAGGCAATCGCCCGCGAGAAGGGAACGATATTTGAAGGATTGAGCGAGGACGGTACCGCCGTGTTCTGCGCCGATGATCCCTGGGTCGGTCTCTGGCAGTCACAGGTCGGTATGCGGCGCACCTTGTGCTTCTCGTTTTCTGGCCAGGCTCCGCTCGTCGGGGCGTACCGTGCGCATGGGCTGGAGAGTTGGCTGGCCTTGCAGTATGCGGGCGAATCGATCGAGGTTGCGCTGGCCCTGCCGGGCGAGCATAACGCCCGTAATGCGCTGGGTGCGGCTGGCGTCGCCCTAGCTGCAGGGATTTCGCTGGCTGATGTGGCCGCTGGCCTCTCGGCCTTCAAGGGCGTGAAGGGCCGTTTGCAACGGCATGCCGGCTTTGGCGGTGCGGTCGTGCTCGATGACACATACAACGCCAATCCGGATTCGGTGCGGGCGGCGATCGATGTGCTCGCTGCGACCGTCGGGAACAAGGTGCTGGTACTCGGCGATATGGGTGAAATCGGCGAGATGAGCGCTCAGTTCCATGACGAGGTGGGCGGTTATGCCAAGAGCCAGGGAATCGACCGTCTGTTTGCCTTTGGTGAGGCGAGTGCGCTTGCTGCTCACAATTTTGGCGAAGGTGGTGTGCATTTTGCGAAGCTCGACGAGCTGGTCGAGGCAGTGAAGAGCGAAATGCGCGCAGAGACTACCGTGCTCGTCAAAGGGTCGCGCTTCATGCGCATGGAAAGAATCGTGGAGGCCGTCGTGACCGATCCGGCCGGAGGTGCTCACTAATGCTGCTCGAATTGGCTCAGTGGCTGGCCCAGGATATCCGGGCGTTCAACGTTTTCAACTACATCACCTTGCGTGCCGTATTGGCCGCGATGACGGCGTTGATCATCTCGTTTGTGGCCGGGCCGGGTGTCATCCGCTGGCTGGCAGCCAAGAAAATCGGCCAGGCCGTGCGTCAGGACGGGCCGCAGACCCACCTTGCCAAGAGCGGGACGCCGACCATGGGTGGTGCGCTGATCCTGATCGCGATCGCCATCACGACGCTGCTTTGGGGAGATTTGTCCAATCGATACATCTGGGTAGTGTTGATCGTCACCCTGGGCTTCGGTGCGATTGGCTGGTACGACGACTGGAAAAAGGTGGTTTATCGGGACCCGAAAGGGCTGGCCAGCCGCTGGAAATATTTCTGGCAATCGGTGATCGGATTGGCAGTGGCGATTTATCTGGCCATGACCTCCAGCGTGCCGGCCCAAATGGAACTGATTGTGCCGTTTTTCAAGACGGTCAGTTATCCGCTCGGGGCAATCGGCTTTGTGATCCTGACCTACCTCGTCATCGTTGGCACCAGCAACGCGGTGAACCTGACCGACGGGCTCGATGGCCTGGCGATCATGCCGACGGTGATGATCGCCGGCGCGCTGGCGATTTTTGCTTACGTCGCAGGTAACGCCGTGTTCGCGCGCTACTTGCTCATGCCGTATATCCCGGGGGCGGGCGAGTTGGCCGTATTCCTCGGCGCCATGGCCGGTGCCGGCCTCGGCTTTCTGTGGTTCAACGCCTATCCGGCCGAAGTGTTCATGGGCGATGTGGGCGCGCTGGCACTCGGCGGCGCGCTTGGGACGGTGGCCGTGATCGTGCGCCAGGAAATCGTGCTGGCCATCATGGGTGGCGTGTTCGTCGCCGAAACGCTATCGGTGGCCGCACAGGTGCTCTACTACCGCTACTCGGGCGGCAAACGCATCTTTCGCATGGCGCCTCTACACCACCACTACGAACTTGGCGGCTGGAAGGAAACCCAGGTCGTTGTGCGCTTCTGGATCATCACCATCATGCTGGTGTTGGTCGGTCTATCCACGCTGAAAATACGCTGATCATGGAGCTTTGCGGCAAACTTGTCCTCGTTGTCGGCCTCGGAGAGTCGGGGCTGGCCATGGCACGCTGGGTCGCCCGCCAGGGCGCCCGAGTGCGTGTGGCTGACAGCCGGACTGCGCCACCCAACGCCACGGCCTTGCAGACGGCTGTGCCGGCTGCGGAGCTCGTTGCCGGCGGTTTTGTGGAGGAGGCCTTTGCCGGCGTGGACCTGATTGCCATTTCACCGGGCGTTGCGGTCGATACGCCGGCGATACAAAAGGCGGTAGCGCGCGGGGTGCCGCTCGTTTCCGAAATCGAGCTCTTTGTGCATGGCGTGCGGGGATTGCCGCAGTCCTCGCAAATCCTGGGCATCACCGGCAGCAACGGGAAGACGACGACGACCGCGCTGACCGCGCATATCCTCAATGCGGCGGGGGTTCCGGCGGTCGCCTGCGGGAACATCTCGCCCTCGGCGCTCGATGCGCTGATGGCTGCCATCGATGCCGGTGTGCTGCCTCGGGTCTGGGTGCTCGAGCTCTCCAGCTTCCAGCTGGAAACCACCGGGCAAACCGGCGCTGTCGCCGCGACGGTTCTCAACATCAGCGAAGATCACCTTGATCGTCACCTCGACATGGCGGCGTATGCCGCTGCCAAGGCCCGGATTTTCAACGGGGCCAAGCGCCGCGTGATCAATCGCGATGATCCGTACAACGCCGCGTGGGCGACCACGGACAGCGTGAGTTTCGGGCTGCAGGCGCCGCCCAGTGCGAGGGATTATGGGTTGGTCAACGGCGTGCTGGTACGTGGCCAGGAGGCGCTCGTTGGCCTGTCGGAGCTCAAGCTCGTGGGGCTGCATAACGCGGCCAATGCGCTGGCTGCACTGGCTTTGTGCGAAGCGGCCGGCCTTTCGCCGCAGGCCGCTGTCACTGGGCTCAAGAGCTTTACCGGGCTGGCGCACCGGGTCGAATTTGTCGCCGAGATCGGCGGGGTACGCTACTACGACGACTCGAAAGGAACCAACGTCGGGGCGACGCTGGCGGCGATCGTCGGCCTTGGCTGCCCGGTCGCGGTTATTCTTGGCGGTGAGGGCAAAGGGCAGGACTTTTCGCCACTCGCTCCGGCGCTCGCTGAACATGGTCGGGCGGTGGCGCTGATCGGCCGGGATACTCCCTTGATCAAGGCGGCGGTGGCATCGAGCGGATTGCCCATGCAGGCGTGCCGGGAACTGGCCGATGCGGTACGCTGGTGCGCATCGGTCACGCGGCCGGGGGATGCCGTGCTGCTTTCTCCCGCCTGTGCGAGCTTTGATATGTTCCGCAACTATAACCACCGCGCCGAAGTCTTTGTCGCGGCGGTGCGCGAACTGCAAGAGGAGCGCGGCTGATGGTGCCCAGTCTGGACATGCCGCGCCGGCTCCCATCCGAGGTCGATCTGACTTTGCTGTGGAGCGGGCTCTTTCTGCTCCTGATCGGTATGGTGATGGTCTACTCTTCGTCGATCGCGATTGCCGAAGCGAGTCGCATGGCCGGACACAATCCGGCGCACTACCTGTTGCGGCATGCCGTTTTTCTTGCCATCGGGCTGGTTGCTGCCGGAATGGCCTTCCAGATGCCCCTGACGGGCTGGCAGACGATGGCGCCGTGGCTGTTCGTGGCCGGCTGCGTGATGCTTGTGCTTGTCCTCGTGCCTGGGGTCGGGCGCGATGTGAATGGGGCTCGCCGTTGGTTTTCTGTTGGGCCAGTGAGCCTACAGCCTTCCGAAGTGATGAAATTTTTTGTTGTGCTCTATGCGGCGGATTACACGGTGCGCAAGATGGCGCACATGCACGATCTGAAAAAAGCCTTCCTGCCGATGGCCGGGGCGATGGTGGTGGTTGGCGTCCTGCTGCTCAAGGAGCCGGACTTCGGCGCCTTCGTGGTGATCATCTCGATCGCCATGGGCAT
>CAZHFS010000106.1:0-8400 GCA_964531885.1 uncultured Propionivibrio sp. | reverse complement strand
GTTTCCGACCGCGACTTCGCGATCGAATTCTGCTCGGCCTGCGCGCTCTTGATGATGCATGTCTCGCGCATGTCCGAAGAACTGGTGCTGTGGATGACGCCGCGCTTCGGCTTCATCCGCATCGCCGACCGCTATTGCACCGGCAGCTCGATCATGCCGCAGAAGAAGAACCCCGACGTCGCCGAACTCGCGCGCGGCAAGACTGGCCGTGTCTACGGCCACCTGACCGCCCTGCTCACCCTGATGAAGGGCCAGCCGCTCGCTTACAACAAGGACAATCAGGAAGATAAAGAGCCATTATTCGACGCCGCCGACACGGTCAGCGACACGCTGCGCATCTTCGCCGACATGATCCCCGGCATCACCACCCGCCCGGACAACATGCGCGAGGCCCTGACCCAAGGCTACGCCACGGCCACCGACCTGGCCGACTACCTGGCCAAGAAGGGCCTGCCCTTCCGCGACGCGCACGAGGCTGTCGGCTTGGCCGTACGCCGTGCCGAGGAACTCGGGGTCGATCTGCCGCAACTCTCGCTCGCCGAGCTCAAGACCTTCTCACCGCTCGTCGAGGCCGATGTCTTCGCCGTCCTCAGCGTCGAAGGCTCCCTCGCCCAGCGCGCGCACATCGGCGGCACCGCGCCCGAGGCCGTGCGTACAGCGATCGCCCGGGCCCGAGCCCGTAGCGGCAACTGAGCATTGCCCCGGGAACGTGGACAAGATCGGCAAATACTCCCTGATCCGCGAAATCGGTCGCGGCTCGACGGCAACCGTCTATCTTGCGCACGACCCCTTCGTGCAGCGTGACGTGGCGATCAAGGTCGCCTCGCCCGCCGCCCTGCAGCACGCCGATCGCGGCAAGCTCTATACGCACCTGTTCATGAACGAGGCGGCGCTCGTCGGCCGCCTTGTACACCCGCACA
Source organism: uncultured Propionivibrio sp. (assembly GCA_964531885.1). GTDB lineage: Bacteria > Pseudomonadota > Gammaproteobacteria > Burkholderiales > Rhodocyclaceae > Propionivibrio. The sequence continues at coordinate 7,480 of CAZHFS010000106.1, read as the reverse complement.
TCGTCCCGATCTACGACGCTGTCGTCACCGACGACCTGTGCTATGTCGTCATGGAATACATCGACGGAATCACGCTCGACGCTTGCTGCGCCACAGACGCGCTCCTGCCCCCCGAGCGCATCGTCGAAATCATCTTCAAGTGCACGCGTGCCCTCGATTTCGCCCACCGTAGCGGCATCACGCACCGCGATATCAAGCCGGCCAACATCCTGCTGACGAGCCATGACCCGCAGCAGGGCGACATCAAGATTTCCGACTTCGGCGCTGCACTCATCGATGGTCCCGAACGCACCCAGATATCGGGCATTGGCTCACCGGCCTACATGTCGCCGCAGCAAGTCAAGGAGCAGCCACTCGACCACCGCACCGATATCTACTCGCTCGGCGTGGTGATGTATCAGCTGCTCACCGGCCAACTGCCCTTCCAGGCCAGTTCGAACTACAACATGGTCTACCAGATCATCAACAGTGTGCCGACGCCCCCCTCCGTCCTCCGTCCGGAAGTCCCGCCCGTGCTTGACGCCATTGTCGCGCGGGCCATGGAAAAGGACGCGAATCGGCGTTATGCCACCTGGGCTGACTTCTCTCACGACCTGGCACAGGCCTTCCGCCAGAAACAGCTCGCCGCCGCACAGCGCGACATGGCCGAGACTGAGAAATTCGACATCCTGCGCGAGTTTCCCTTCTTTGCTGATTTTGCCGACCCCGAGTTGTGGGAAGTCCTGCGTTTTTCGCGCTGGAGCACCGTCAAACCGGGCGAGGTCATTCTGCGTGACGGCGAAACCGGCAATTACTTCGGTTTACTCGCCGAGGGCGAACTCAAGGTCATGAAGAATGGCCGCATCCTCAACCTGCTCACCCCAGGCGAATCCTTCGGCGAAATGGCCGTCATCGGCAAAGGCCCACATCTCCGCGGAGCGAGCGTGATTGCCCTGACCGAGGCCACCCTGGCCTGCGTGGACGGCAGCGCGCTTGAGCAGGCATCGGAAGCCTGCCGCATGCATTTTTACCAGGCCTTCCTTGAAGTTCTGGCCAACCGGCTGACGCTGGCCAACGCGCGACTTGCCGCCGTCTAACAGTCGATCAGTCTAAGCCTGCGGCTATAGGCCACAGCCGGGAGGTATACCGGACCAGCCCTCAAGATTTTGCCGCTGCATGGTCGAACGCACCTTCTTGCTCGTCCCGTCGAACAGCACGTTGAAAAACGCCTCCTGATTCCAGCTGTCGCAGAATTTCCATTCCCAGACGAGTTCGTCACGCGCCTTGAAATACTGCGTCCAGTGCGGTTGGGGCGGGCCGATCAGGCGCAGCACGTCGTCCTGCCCCATGCCCTCCTGAATTTTGGCGAAAACTTCGTAGCGCAAGACCTTGTCGATACGCTGCAGTTTGCCGTCCGGGCCAACGTAGGCCATGAAGGTCTGAGTGCCGGCCGGACCGCGCGGGTAGGCCAGTTGCGCACTGCCATCGGCATTGGTCCAGCGCATCGCCGGTTCGCCCATGGTAGCCACGACTTCCGGCAGCGTCGCCACCCCGGGCTGTAGCGAACTGCCGCTGTACGACGCGCACCCGGCAAGGATCAGCGCCATGCCGCCAAGCGCCAAGCGGGCGAGGAATTTTGTTCCAACCAGTCTGCGTGCCAACACGTGCGTCTCCGTTCTTATGCCAAGGGGTCGATAGCGCCATTGTAGGCCTTCACCCACAGGAAGGCGAACTCGCTGGTCACAACAGAAACAAAGTGGTATATTAGAAGTTCCTAATAAAACTCAGGAGAGAACCGTGAGCAAGTCCTTCACCACCATCACCAACGACGTGTCCAAGGCGCTTGGCACCCTGCGCAAGGAAATCCCGGAGACCATGCAGGGCTTTGGCGCGATGTCCAAGGCCGCCCTCGCCCCTGGCGCGCTGTCCGCCCTCGACAAGGAGTTGATTGCCCTGGCCATCGGCGTCTCGAGCCGTTGCGATGCGTGCATCGGCTTCCACGTCAAAGCGCTGATCCGCCTGGGCGTGAGCAAGGAACAACTGATGGAAACGCTGGCCATCTGCGCCTACATGGGCGGCGGCCCAACGCTGATGTACGCCGCCGAAGCCGTGCGCGCCTACGAGGAATTCACTGCTGCCCCGGCCGCTTGACCCTGACCAGAGGCCGAGTCAGCCACAGGCTTGCCAACCACGAAGATCACGAAGAACACAAAGACGGCAGCAATCCTTGAGTTTTCTTTCCTCCGGCTCACCGGGGGTGGAAGACCCAGAGTGTCAGAATGCATCGCCTTTCTTCGTGTTCTCCGTGTTCTTCGCGGTTAATTCTTACGGTGCATCGACCGCATACGCCGCTCAGTCCGGCGCGGCGATCCCTTCAAGCAGTTGCTTGAGTTCGCCGCTCTGGTACATCTCGCGCATGATGTCGCAACCGCCGATGAATTCACCGCGAATGTAAAGCTGCGGAATCGTCGGCCACTCGGAAAAGACCTTGACCCCCTCGCGGATGTCGTTGTCTTCAAGCACGTTCACGCTGAAAAAAAGCGGCAGGTTACAGGCCTGCAGGATTTTCACGGCAGTCGCCGAAAAACCGCACATCGGCGCTTGCGGCGTCCCCTTCATGTAAAGCACCACGGGATGGTTGGTCACCTGTTCGCGGATGATTTCCTGCACGTCCATATCAAACCTCTTGTTGTAGATCAATCAATTCAAGTCAAAGAAAGCGAGCCTCTTGCCTCTCAGCTCGCAGCCCCATTCGGTGCCAGCGTGCCGCCAGTGACACGTTCGATGCCGGCCGGATCGCACCAGGAGGCCACGTCAACAAACCCGGCGTCACACAGCAAAGTGCGCGTTTTGACCGCCTGATCGTAGCCATGTTCAATTCGCAGCACGCCGCCCGGCCGCAGGTGCGCCGCGGCCTGGTTGACGAGATGCGCCACGCAGGCCATGCCATCCCCGCCAGGCACGCCGTCGGTCAGCGCCAATGCAGGCTCAAAGGGCAAGCCGTCGCGTCCTAGGTGTGGATCGCCGGCGGCCACGTAAGGCGGGTTGCTGACAATCAGGTCGAAACGCTCGCCGGCGAGCGGAGCGAACCAGTCGCCAAGGAGAAAGCGCACATTCGCGCCATGCCGCTGCGCATTGCCTTGTGCCACCGCCAGCGCGGCGGGCGAAAGATCGACCGACCAGACCTCCGCATCGGGACGCGCGAGGGCCAGACTCACCGCAACGATCCCCGAGCCGGTACCCAGATCGACGATGCGCGGAGACGCCATCCCCGCGATCGCTGCCAAACCCTGCTCGACCAGCACTTCGGTATCCGAACGGGGGATCAGCACATCCGGCGTCACGGCAAACTCGCGCCCGGCAAACCAGGCACTGCCTAGAAGATACGCCAGCGGCTCCCCGGACATGCGCCGCGCCACGAGGTCGGCATAGGCATCCGCCTCACCGGTACTCAACCGCACATCGCCGCCGGCGATCAACCCGGCATGGGAAATCCGGCAGACGTGCTGCAAGAGTTCGCGCGCCTCACGCCGGCCGATACGTTGCGCCGCGTCGGCGAGTGCACCACTGCGCGTCGGCGTCTGGCTCGGACTCACGCTCATGCGTTGTCGGCCAGGGCCGCGAGCAGTTCGGCCTGATGCTCGGCGGTCAGGGCATCGACGACCTCGCCGAGGTCGCCATCCATGATCATGTCGATCTTGTAGAGCGTGAGGTTGATGCGGTGATCGGTCACCCGCCCTTGCGGGAAGTTGTAGGTACGGATGCGTTCGGAACGGTCGCCGCTACCGATCAGGCTCTTGCGCTCGGAGGCGATGCGCGCGTGTTGCTCGCGCTCCTGCATGTCGCGGATGCGCGCCACCAGCACCGACATCGCCTGCGCCTTGTTCTTGTGCTGCGAACGCCCATCCTGGCATTCGACAACGATACCGGTCGGCAGGTGCACGATGCGTACTGCCGAATCCGTCTTCTGAATGTGCTGACCGCCGGCGCCCGAAGCGCGGAAAGTGTCGATGCGGATGTCGGCGGGATTGATCTGCACGGCCTCAAGCTCATCGGCCTCCGGCATCACCGCGACGGTACACGCCGAGGTATGGATGCGCCCCTGCGACTCGGTCGCCGGCACGCGCTGCACGCGGTGCCCGCCCGACTCGAACTTCAGCTTCGAATACACACCGCTGCCGGCGATACGCGCAATCACCTCCTTGTAGCCACCAAGCTCCGATTCATTGGCAGAGACCACTTCGACCTGCCAGCGCTGGCGTTCGGCATAACGCGAATACATGCGAAAGAGGTCGCCGGCAAACAGCGCCGACTCGTCACCGCCCGTCCCGGCGCGAATTTCGAGGAAGACGTTGCGCTCGTCGTTGGCGTCCTTGGGCAGGAGCTGCTTTTGCAACTCGATTTCCAGCTCAGGCAGACGCGCCTCGGCGGCCTCGATCTCGAGTTCCGCCAGCTCTTTCATCTCCGGATCGGCAAGCATCTCGCGCGCCGTCGCGATGTCGGCTTCGGCCTGCTGCCAGTCCTTGTACAGGGCAACCACCGGCCCCAGCTCAGCATGCTCGCGCGTCAGTTTTCGGTACTGGTCCATATCGCGCGTCGCCTCCCCGCTCGCCAAGATGCGATCGAGTTCGTCGAGGCGTCCGAGCAGGCTTTCGAGTTTGTCGCGGATGCTTTGTTTCATCGTGTCGTTGCTCTAAGGAAAATCGTCGTGCACCGAGGGAAATCCTGCGGCACCAGGAAAGGACGCTACTCGCCGTGCAGACCGAACAGGCGGCGCACAGTGGCATGCAACTCGTCGCGCCCGGCATCGGCCTGTCCGAGTGCCTGTGTCGGCGCATGCAGGAACTTGTTGGTCAGGCGCTGCGAAAGCTGCTCGATCACTACCTCAGGCGCCTCGCCGCGGGCGATACGCTTAGTCGCCAACTCAACCTCATGACGCCGGCTGCGATCTGCATTGTCACGCAGAGCCCGGATGAGCGGCACCGACTGGCGACTCTCAAGCCAGCCCACAAACGTCTCCACACGCGCGCTGACAATGCGTTCGGCCGAGACCACCGCCGACTGGCGCGCTTCCACGCCGGATTCGATGACCTGCGCCAGGTCGTCCACCGTGTACAGGAAGACGTCGTCGAGTTCGCCCACCTCCACCTCGATATCACGCGGCACCGCCAGGTCGACCATGAACATCGGCCGATGCCGGCGGGCACGCAGTGCCCGCTCAACCAGGCCAAGCCCCAGAATCGGCAACTGGCTGGCGGTACAGGTCACCACGATGTCAAATTCATGGAGCCGCTCACCGACCTCCTCGAGGCGGATCGCCGTGGCACCGAAACGCTCAGCGAGAGAGCGCCCGCGATCCAGCGTACGATTGGCGACCACCAGCTGGCGCGGCTGCTGCGCCGCGAAATGCGTCGCGCACAGTTCGATCATCTCGCCCGCACCGATGAACAACACCCGCTGCTCGGCCAGGTTTTCGAAAATCCGCCCGGCAAGGCGCACCGCCGCTGCCGCCATTGAGACGATATTTTCGCCGATCGCCGTCGTCGAACGAACGTCCTTGGCCACCGAGAATGCATTCTGGAACAGTTTGTCGAGCGTCACCCCGAGTGTCCCGCTCTCCCGGGCGATGCGCACGGCCTCCTTCATCTGGCCGAGGATCTGCGGTTCGCCAAGTACCATCGAGTCGAGGCCGCTGGCCACCCGAAAGGCGTGCCGCACCGCTTCCCGACCGGGATGGGCATACAGATAAGGGGCCACTTCGCTGTCTGGCAGGTGCCGGTATTCCGACAACCAGCGCACCGCGTGCTCGGGTGACTCCGCCTGGCAATAAATCTCGGTCCGGTTGCACGTCGACAAAATGGCCGCCTCATATACACGGCCATGCCCAGCCAGATCGCCCAGCGCCCGGCGCAGCTCTTCGGTATGAAAGGCCAGCCGCTCACGCACCGAAAGGGGCGCTGTGCGGTGATTAAGGCCAAGCGTGAGAAGCGCCATGGATCAAGCGAAGGGGACGAGAAGAAGGCAAGAGTCGAAGTATAGCACCGGCCCTCACCGCACCTGTGCAGCCGAGCCATAAAACGAAAGCGGCCTCCATCACTGGAGGCCGCCTGAATACTGGTGGTGATGGGCAGAATTGAACTGCCGACCTATGGGTTATGAATCCATCGCTCTAACCAACTGAGCTACATCACCGTTGAAGGCGGGCGATTATAAGCACCCTCCGGACGCCAGTCAAGCAGCTGTTTAATACCACACCTCGGAAAACGCCACTGACAACAACTAACCCACTGCCCAATCGAGGTTTTTTGACAACGCACGGCGAGCTACCAGCCACCAAAATCTTCGTCATCACGGAGACTGGTCTATAATAAGCCCCATGCCGATACCTGCCTCTCTCATTGCTTCCATCGTCAGCGCCGTCATTGAGGCGGCGATGCAGAATGCGTCGCCCGAAGCCGCCGCTCAGCTCCAGCTATATGCTGCGCAGCGCACGCTGCCGCCGGATGCAAAAATCGGCGTCATGCTGCCGCCGCCAGGCAACGGCACCATAACGATCGACGGGAAACTTCTGCCACTCTCGCCGGTCTCTCAGTTCCGCAACCGTCAGAACCTGATTGTCATGCCAATGACCATTCAGGGGAAAAACGACGTCGTTTACCTCTCCGACGCCTCCGGCGCCGTGCACCGCGTCTGGATGCTCCAGCCGGCAGAAGTCAATTCACTCCCGAGATAATCGCAAGGCATTCAATGGTAAAGAAACTGTTCATCCGCACCTTCGGGTGCCAGATGAACGAGTACGACTCGGACAAGATGGCCGACGTGCTCGCCGCATCCGAAGAAATCGTCAAGACCGACTCCCCGGAAGACGCCGACATCATCCTCTTCAACACCTGCTCGGTGCGGGAAAAAGCGCAGGAGCGCGTATTCCACGACCTGGGCCGCGTCCGCCTGCTGAAAAAAGCCAAGCCGGACCTGGTGATCGGCGTCGGCGGCTGCGTGGCCAGCCAGGAGGGCGAGGCCATCGTCGCCCGCGCCCCCTACGTGGACGTGGTCTTCGGCCCGCAGACCCTGCACCGCCTGCCGCAACTGATCGCCGAACGGCGTGCCGCCGGTAAGCCGCAAGTCGACATTTCCTTCCCGGAGATCGAGAAGTTCGACAACCTGCCGCCGGCCAAGGTCGAGGGAGGAAGCGCTTTCGTCTCGATCATGGAGGGCTGCAGCAAATTCTGCACGTTCTGCATCGTCCCCTACACCCGCGGCGAGGAAGTCTCCCGTCCCTTCGACGACGTGCTGACCGAAGTCGCAGGACTCGCAGCCCAAGGCGTTGGAGAAGTCACGCTGCTCGGCCAGAACGTCAATGCCTACCGCGGCGCCATGGCCGGCAGCGAAGAGAAGGCCGACCTCGCCCTGCTCATCGAATACATCGCCGAAATTCCGGGGATCGAACGCATCCGCTACACCACCTCGCACCCGCGCGAGCTCTCGCAGCGCCTGATCGACG
>CAZHFS010000105.1:0-8469 GCA_964531885.1 uncultured Propionivibrio sp. | reverse complement strand
GCACCAGCAGACGGAACCAGTCGGGCGCGAAATCGTGCCCTTCGTCGATCAGGATGGCCGCGTACTGCCCGCCCTCGATGCGCCCGTCGGCCTGCGCCGCGAGCGCGCGCTCGACAAGGCCGGCGCAGTAGGCCGCCGCGTTGTCGCTGCGCGGCGGTAGCTCGACGTCGTGCGCGGCAAGCAGCGCGCGACACCAGTGGTGGAAGTGATGCACCCACACCGCCTCGGCCAGCCCCTTGGCCGCCACCAGGCTGGCCAGCCGGCGCGCCAGCGCCTCGTTGTAGCACAGCACCAGCACGGGTTTGCTGACCAGGCGCGCCAGATGCTCGGCGCGGTAGAGCAGGATCAGCGTCTTGCCCGAGCCGGCGACGCCATGGATCACCCGGTGCCCCTCACCCAGGCTGCGCGCCAGCTGCTCCTGCTGCAGGTCCATGACCCGCACGAGGTCGGGCGGCGGCGCCGCCTCGGCAAAGAGTTCGCCCTGAGTCGCCGGAATGCGCACCTCGGGGAAGAGCGCCCAGCGCAGGCGGTCGATCTGCGCAGGCGAAAGCGCGGCCTCAAAGCGCACCGCGAACATCGCCCACAGACGCTGCTGGAAGGCCTCGGGCTCGACACTCTCCAGCATCTCGTCCTGGCAAATCACCCGCGCCGCGGGAATCACCTCGCCCAGCCCGACGGTGTCGAACTGGCGGCGAGCAAGATTGGGCAGGACGACGCCGTAGCTCCACGCAAACAGAAGCTTGCCCGCCTCGCGCCCGCTGGAGAAAACGAGCTGCGGATCGCGCTGCAAGAGACGTACCGCGGCCTGCGCGTACTGCCGCGCCTGTTCGAGCGGATTCTCGACCGCCACCTCGCCGCGCGCCGTGGCCAGGGTAAAACTCTGCCGATCCGCCGCCCGGATCGTGCTCGCCTTCCAGTCCTTGACCTCGAGGATCAGCAAGCCCCGCCGGGGGTGGAAGACGATGAAATCCGGATGCCGCACCGCCGCCCCGAGCGGCACGTTGTACCAGCACAGGTAATCGTCTTCGAGCTTCTCACAGAGCCGCTCCGCCAGCCGCCGCTCACCGCCGCTGTCGAAGGTGCAACTGCCGAGGGAGGGGATGAGGAGGGCCATTGCTTACTCGAAAGGACGCTAACCTTTTACCGGCTGTTGCACTATAGACTTCACTCGTCGCGCATGTTGCTTCACTTTTCGATCATCGCCGGAGCAAGAGCCTCTCTCCGAGCGAATGCCGCTCAAAGTATAAAAGATGCCTCGCACAGCATCAGCCATTTTTCAATCCTTGCCCTCATTCACCGTCACCACCTCCCCGCCCCCCGCGAGCCCATACACCATCGGCTGGTACATATCCTCGACGTAGGTCGGCGGGACGACGAACTTGCCGGGGGTGACCACGCGCACGCGGTAGAAGAAGTGGTTTTCCCGTTCAAGGCGCGCGGCGACGACGAAGCGGTCGTCGCGGAACTCGCGGTGCTTGATGCGCATGTCCTGCATCGCCTCGCGCATGTCGATGCCCCCGAGGGTGAGCGCGTTCTGCTCGCCCTGTGCGAGATTGGCGTTCTCGATCTCGACCCCGGCCGGCACGTAATCGACGACCAGGCCGCTGACTACGCTGCCGCGCGTCTTGACGCTGACCTGCACGAGTAGCGATTCACCCACGCGCAACGCACGGTTGCCGAGTGGCTGGCCATCGGCGGTGTACCAGCGACGCGTGATATCGAACGTTTCGCGCCGCGCGGCAGGCGCCTTGGCCGGATTGCCGGCGTAGTTGAGTTCGACGAACAGGCGCTCCTTGTGGGTGTTCGTGAGTTTCACGCCGCCCGCCAGCTCGCTGGCACCAAGCGGCAGGTACTGTGTGCCCTTGCCACCCAGGCGCGCGGGTTTGATCTCGCCTTTGCCGCCCGAACTCATTTCGGCTGTCCACTCGCCGGTCTGCTGCGTGGCGAAACTGCGCCCGAGCAGGAACAGGGCGAGCTTTTCCTGGGTGCTGAAGTAGCGCCGCTTCTCAACCTCCGCCGCCACCTGGCTCACCAGGTTCTCTCGCCCTTCGGGCTTGAGATTGTGTTTGTCGAGCAGGACGTAGGACAGCGCCCCGTCGCGCAGCGCGCTGCCGTAATCGCCCCACCAGTAGGCATCGTTGCTGCGCGGCTTTTTCAGGCCGGCGTCGATCGCCGCCTTGCCGCGCGCTTCGTCGCCCATCAGGTGCAGGGCGAGCCCGAGCTGCACCAGCGCCAGCCCGCTATGCGCCTGCTCCATCCCTTCGTGCAGTTGGCGCAGCGTAGCCAGCGGCGCCTTGCCCTGGCGCGCCAGCACGTAGGCCCCGTAGGCCAGCACGCCGAAGCGGCCGGAACCGGCGTAACGCGCATCGGCCCACACGCTGGTCGGCTCGTATTTGAGCGGGCCGCGCGGCAAGCCGGCAACGCCTTCCTGCAGGCCGCGCAGCAGGTAGTCGACGGCCTTTTTCTCGGCTTCGGCAGGCACGGTAAAGCCCTGCTCGCGCGCATCGAGCAGGAAGTGCGCAACGTAGGCCGAGAGCCAGTACTGGTACTCGGAGAGGTTGCCCCACAGGCTGAAGCCACCGTTCGCCGCCTGCAGGCCAACCAGTCGGCCAATGGCCTTGTCGAGCATCTCGGCGCGTTGCGCCGGGGTGTAGGCTTTAAGGCCAAACTGCTTGGCCGCCGCCTCGTCGATGAACACATGCGGGTAGGCGGTACTCGTGGTCTGCTCGGCGCAACCGTAGGGGTAGGTCAGCAGGCCGCGCACCGCGCTGCGCACGTCAATCGGCGGGGTATCGGAAACGGCCAGCGTGCCCTGCACGCTCTGGCGCAGGAAGCCGGCGAGATCCGCCTCCTTGATTTCCAGCGTTTCGCCGGGCGCCAGTGCGTAGCGCTTGAGCACTGTCTGGCGCGGCGTCGGGGCCTGCACCTGGAGCGGAAAGCGACGCTCGATTTTCACCAGCGGACTCTCGATGCGCACCGTGACTTCGGTGAGGCCAAGCGCCGATCCGGCTTCGAGCGGCACGCGCAGGATGCGCTTCTGCTGGTCCTTGAGGCTCACTTTCTGTTCGCCGTTCTTGATCAGCAGGCCGTCGTCGTTGCTCACCCTGACCTTCACCTCCTGCGCCGCGCCGGCGAGGTTGTGCAGGTCGAGCGCGAGCAGCGCCGAATCGCCCACCGAGAGGAAGCGCGGCGTCGCGAGTTCGACCACCAGCGGCGCGGCAACGGTGACCTCGGCCTCCTGCATGCCGTAGCGCTCGCCGGCAGCGGCCACCGCCATCAGGCGCAGGCTGCCGTTGAAGTCGGGCACGGGCAGGCTGATCTCCGCTTCGCCATTGGTGTCGAGCGCCACCGGGCCGCTGAACAGGTCAACCAGGCGCACTTTCTTGGGCAGATCTTTGGTCGGCTTGGGTGCTGCATCGCCGCCCCACTTGAGTTTGCCCTTACGTCCGTCGAGCTTCTCGATCAGGCGCCCATAGATGTCGTAGAGGTCATGCCCGTAGCGCAGCTTGCCGAAGAAGAAGGCATTGGGATCGGGGCTCTTGAAGCTGGTGATGTTGAGGATGCCGACATCGACCGCCGAGAGGGTCACCATGGCCTGCTTGGCGCCCTTAGCATCGGGCACTTTCACCTTGACCTTGAGCGGCTGGTCGGGCTGCATCTTGGCCGGGGCATCGAGGGCCACCGCCAGCTTGCGCGCACCGCGATCCAGAGGCAGGTGCAGGAGCCCGAGGGCGCGCGCCGGCGTCGCCCCGGCGGCGGGTTTGTCGCTCGCGCTGCCCGGACGCAGGACCATTACCGTGACGTACAGGTCGTGCCGCTGCCAGGCCTTGTCGACCGGGATGTCGAGCGTCGCCCCCGAGGGGCTGATCGACAGGCGCTTCATCCACAGAAGTTTGTCACCTTCGACAGTGACCAGCGCTTCGCCGCCGTGCGGCGGGGTAATGGTCAGCTTGGCCGTGTCGCCATCGGCGTAGGCCGGCTTGTCGAATTTCAGGGCCACGCGGTCGGGGCGCACACCCTGGGTCTCGTCGTCCTTGGCACTCCACCCGGCGTAGAAACGGAAGCGGTTGAAGAGACCGGTGTCGGGATCGAGCACCTCGACGCGGTAACGCCCGTACTTGACCGGCACGGCAAGTTTGCCGCGCCCACCAGCGGGAACGGCGACCTGCCCGGTGTAGACGAGTTCGTCGCTTTCGGTAAAGCCCGAGTGCCAGCCGCGCTGGTCGTCAAAGCGCCAGTAGTAATCGCGGTTTTCACGGAACAGGCGCACCGGCAGTGCCGCCGCAGCGAGCAACTGCCCCTCGGGATTGGCGCGCACGACCTCGAATTCGGCCGCCGCCCCTTCGCGCGCGTAGGCGCCGACAAACAGCGGACGCAAACCGACGAGTGCCGGCGCCGGCCACAAGGTACGCTCGATGCTGCGCACCACCGGGCGCCCCCCACTCTCAAGCAGGCTCAGGGTCAGGCGCAGCAGGAAAGGCGAGCGCTGCTTGCGCAGTTCGGACAGCCCCAGCTCGACTTCGCCTTTGCCCTCGCCATCGAGCGTATCCTCACCGAGTTCGCTGCGCGCCTTGGCTCCGTCCTCCTCGACGTCGCCAAACAGGAAGCCGGGCAGTTTCTTCTCCAGCGGGTTCTTCTGCCGCTCGGCGTTGACCACCCCGAGCAGGCGGTTGCCTGCGGCGGGCGCACCGTAGAGGTATGCGCCCTGGACCGCAACCGTCCAGGATTCGTCGGCCGGAGTGAGCGTCTGCTGCGCGGTCGACAAATCGAGCTTCATGCGCTCGGGCAAAAACTCCTCAACGCCAAAACGCATCGACGTGCTGGCCTGCTTGGCCGCCGGATCGGCACGCAGTTCAAGCGTCCAGAAGCCGGTTGCCGCATCGGCTGGCAACTCGACGGCGCGCCGGTAGTAACCAGGGAATTTATCGTCGCCGCTCCAGGTCGCCGTCCATTGCGCTTTGCCGTCCGGCCGGCGCAACAGTGCCTGCACCGGCTGGGCCGGCACCGCACGCCCGTCCGGATCACGCGCCATGACCGAAACGTCGAACGTCTCACCGGGCCGATAAAGATTGCGCCCTGAATAAGCAAAGAGGCGCACCGGCGAGGAGACCAGACCGCCGATGTCGAATTCGGCCAGGTCAAGTGCGGGCTCCTTGAGGGTGATCAGCGAGATCTGATCGCCCTTTTTGGCCAGCACCACCTTGGCGTCCTTGGGCCGTTCGGCGAACACAGCGCGACCGTCGCTGTTGCTCTCGGCACGGGCCAGCACCCGCCCGTCGGCGGATAACCAACTCACTTCGACGCCGGACACCGCCTTGCCCGAAGTGAGCGAACTGACGAAGGCATCCGCGCCCTTGCCGGCGTACTGACGCAGGTGCAGTCCGAGGTCGCTGACGTAGAAGTAAGTCGTCTGATAGTCGTGGCGGAAACGGTTGGGCTGCGACATCACCGCGATGTACACACCGGGCGACTTAAGCGCGGCGATGCTTTCGACCGGGATGAAGGTCACCGCCCGCCGGTTGGGCTTCTGCTCGGTGAGGAAGCGGCCGACGAAGGCACTCTCGGTCATCTTGTGCAGTTCGTCGAGTTGCCAGATGCTCACTGCACCACGCAGTTCGGAACGTCCGTAGTAATAGCCCCCTTCCTCGTCTTCTCCTGCCCCGGGCGCCGGCGCCGGGCGTGCTGCCCCGGCCACCACCTTGTCGAGGAAGCGCGGCAACTGTTCGGGGCGCACTTTGAGAAACTGGATATCGACTTCCGGCGTATTCACCGTGGTAACTGGCAGGCCGCCGTTCTGGGCGGCGGGCAGAACCATGCCGCGGCTAGCGAAATAGAATGCCGGCGCGACGGCCGCCGTACGCACCGAAAAACGTTCTTCGGCAGCCAGTTGGGTTCCGCCCTTGGCCGGCATGCCGGCCTGCACGCGCACCACGTAGCGGGTTTGCGGCTTGATGTGCGGGAAGTACAGGAGGCGTGGATTGTCGCCGACCACCCAGGCCCCGGACACCGGTTTGCCGCCGTCGAGCTGGGTATCCTCTGGGCGACGGCTCACACCGGCGCCGGCCAGCGTGCCGCTGCTCGCCGCGGCCTCGTCATCCTCGTCCTCAGCAACCTGGGCTTGGGCCTGCGCCTTGCCGTCCTCGGGGCGCGGCGGCATTTCGAGCACCTGCACGAAGCGCCCGGCGTCGACTTTGGTATCGAGCGGCAAGGAGAAGGACAGCGCCAGCGCGGGAGAACCGTCGAGTTCGCGGTGCGCGGCGTCGACGACTTCGAACGCACCGGAAGCCCCCCCCGCCGGCTCACTCTCGCGCATTGACCACAGGAAAGCGCCCGCCACAGCGACGACCATTGCTGCCGCCACCGCAACCAGCACACCGCGTTGCACCAACCAAGCCGGGAACCGCATGGAAACCTCCGCGCATGAAAGCTCGCAGGATTCTATCAGCTTTGCGTATGACAGTCAGAAGTCAGGCTGAGAATCTCCAACCATCCTGCGGGCTGTATACGCCCCATCTGCGCTGCGACTCAGCGCAGCAAAAGGTCGATCACCTGCCCCTCGCGTAGCACGCGCACACTGACCGACTGGCCTGCCCGCAGATTGCTGAGGTAGTCGTCGATGCGCTCGATCTGCGCTTCCTCGCCGGTGACCTGCAGATCGCCGACGAAGAGGACAATATCGCCACCGAGCAACATTTCCTCGTCGCCTAACTTGGCCGGGATGCGCCCTGGGCGCACCCCCATCCGGTCCGCTGGCGAATCGCGCGCCACGCGCTGGACAAGCAGCCCCTCGCGCTGCGGCACGTTGAGCAAGGCCGCCAGTTGCCCGGAAAGCAAGGTGCCCTCGACCCCTGTCCACAGCGCGCGCTGCTCGAGCAAGGCCCGGCGGGCGACGTTCGAGGCCACGGCAAAACCGAGCCCCTCAAAACCGCCCGAACGCGAATGAATGTGGCTGACGATGCCGATTACTCGTCCGTCCATATCAAACAGTGGCCCACCTGAATTGCCACTGTTGATCGCCGCGTCGGTCTGCAAGAATTCGATCTGCACTCCGCCCGTAAAGGCGTTGGTGAATTTCCGGCGGGCGCTCAAGTGGCCACTGGTCAGGCTGTGGTACAAGGCATACGGCGCCCCGACCACAAAAACCGGGTCGCCGACATGCGCCAACGAGGAATTGCCGAGCCGTGCCGGCTCAATCCCCTTGGGAGGATTCTCCAACTGCAAGAGGGCAACGTCGGCACGCGTCAGCGATGAAACCACCCGAGCTGGGGAGGTTTGCCCATCGCTGAACAGAACTTCGATGCGATCGGCGGTCTGGACCACGTGCGAGGCCGTCATCACCAGGCCATCACGGCTCACCAGCACACCGGATCCCAGGCCATCGGCTGAGGTCCAGCCGCCCTTGGGTGCCGGCGCGCTCGACTCCGTGCGCACCACGACCACCGCTTTGTTGACCGCCTCAAACGCTTGGCGCAGGGTTTTTCCCTGTGCTGTGGCAAGAGGAGAATAGAAGCCAATGGACAACAGTGCGCAGGCAAACAACCACGCACCTAAGCTGCCAATACGTAGGATACGCATGATGCGCATGATGAGATTCCCGCTGACCGGACTGCCCGCACCCGCGGGCAAGGTTTTATTATGGGCGGCGGTGACTTGACGTCCCGCCGCCCTATTCTGCGAGGCCGTGCGCATCGGTTCTAGCGACCGGATGTACTGACACGGAACCCTCCCCCGCCCACCCTTCCGGATCGCCAAGATGCGCCGGAAACGAGTCGGTGCGAGAATAGCGCTATTTCGCTCCGCCGGACACCCCCCGAGCGTGATTTTTTTCACATTTTTGCTCAACGAGACGCGCCAAGCCATGACCTTTATCGACAGCCTTTCCGCCGCCTGGACTACGAACAACTCGCTGCTTTGCGTCGGCCTCGACCCCGATCCGGCCAAGTTCCCGGCGCATCTCAAGGGCCGCCCGGACGCCATCCTCGAGTTCTGCAAAACCATTGCCGATGCCACCGCTGACCTGGCCTGTGCCTTCAAGCCGCAGATCGCCTACTTCGCCGCACATCGTGCCGAAGACCAGTTGCAGGATCTGATCGCGCACATCCACGCGCGCCACCCCGGCATCCCGGTGATCCTCGACGCCAAGCGGGGCGACATCGGCAGCACCGCCGAACAGTACGCCATCGAGGCCTTCGAGCGTTACCAGGCCGACGCGCTCACAGTGAACCCGTACATGGGCAAAGACTCGGTCGAGCCATATCTGGCCTACCCGGACAAAGGCGTGATCCTCCTCTGCCGCACCTCCAACCCCGGCGGCAGCGACCTGCAGTTCCTCGATGTCGGCGGCAAGAAGCTCTACGAGCATGTAGCCGAAATCATCGCCCGCGACTGGAACGTAACCGGCCAGTGCGCGCTGGTCGTCGGCGCCACCTTCCCGGGCGAGATCGCCCGCGTGCGCGAAATCGTCGGCGA
>CAZHFS010000104.1:0-8495 GCA_964531885.1 uncultured Propionivibrio sp. | reverse complement strand
TGATGCGCAGGGTGATGAATTCGAGGCTCTTGAGCGGGCTTTTCACCGCCGTGACATCGACGCGCAGGGTACGCGCCGGAGTGAACCAGCGTGGCCAGGGCGTTTCAAATGCCAAGCGGTAGATATCGTCTTCGCGTGCATAAGCACCGTGTGCAACACGCCACAGGATGCGGGTGGCGGTGCGCGAATGCAGATTGGCGGCGTAGCATGCGCTCCACTCGCCGGAGAAATGCACACCGCCAGGCACGGGCTGCGGCTCCAGGCCGCCGGCGGCGGCGATATCTTCTGCGAGCAGGGGTTCAAGTCCGCGCGGACAGGTGGCGAAAAAGCGTTCCACGGTGAGATCCTAGAAAGGTTTGAAGACAGCCAGCACAACCATGGCCACGAGGACGAGCAGTTGTCCGTGGGCAAAAATCTTCAGCCAGGTTGTGTTGCGCTCGTTGCGTCCGGACTTGATGTCGAAGAGGATGCGCCGGCAGTGCAGGGTGTAGGCCAGCAGACCGAAGGCCAGCGTGGCCTTGTAGTGCAGCCAGCCTCCCTTGAGTTCGAAGCCGAACCATAACCACGCACCGGTAAGCATCACCGGTGCGGCGGCGATGAGGGTGAAGCGGCACAGTCCTTCGGCGAGCTTGATCACGCGCCGCCGCTCGGCTTCGGATTGGGCGTCCGCGACGACCTCGGCCAGCAGGCGGGGGAGATAGATCAGCCCGGCCGTCCAGGCCAGGATGCTGAAGAGATGGAGTGTCTTGACGAAGAGATAGGTCATGGCCGGGGAAAGGGGGATGGATACGTTGCCGCCAGCCCGTCGCTGACGGTCGGGTAGCGCAGGCGATAGCGCAGTTCGGATTTAAGGCGCCGATTATCGAGCTGGCGCGATTCGCTCATGAAGGACAGGCGTACCGGCGACAAGCGCTGCTCGGCCTCGCTGCGAGGAATGCGGCGCGGCCGGGGCAGGCCGAAACGATCGGCGACGAGGTCGAAATAATCGCCCATTTTGAGGCGCGTGTCGTCACTTGTGTTGTAACAGCGGTTTGGTCGGCCGCGGCGCAAGGCGGCGCAGCTCGCCCCGGCGAGGTCGTCGGCGTGGATGTGATTGGTATGTACGTCGTCTTCGTGGCGTAGCGCTTCGGTGCCGGTGCGCAAGCGCTCGAGCGGCAGGCGGTCGGCTGCGTAGATGCCCGGAGCGCGCAGGATGCTGATCACCACGCCGGTCCGGGCGCCAAAGCGGCGCAAGCGACGTTCGGCATCTACCCGGCGCAGCGCACGGGCGGTGCTGGCCTGGGTGGGGTGCGTTTCATCGACGCGTGCCCCATCGCAGTTGCCATATACGCCACTCGTACTAAGGTAGATAAGACGCTGTGGTAGAGTTTGTCCACGGCAGAGTGCGGCCAGCAAGGCGCGTGTACGGCAGTCGCTGTCGCCACTTCCCGGGGGCGGTGCAAAATGCAGGATGATGTCGGCCAGTCCGGCGATGCGCCGAAGGCTTGGCGCCCGATCAAGGTCGGCCAGCAGCGGGCGGGCGCCGTGGGCGCGCCACCAGGCGGCCTGGCCCGGATCGCGGAGCAGCGCGTAGATCCGGTATCGGCCAAGCAAGAGGGGAAGGGTGCGGCGTGCGATGTCTCCGCAGCCGACGATGAGTAGGTTTTGCACGGCGCGATTTTACCGGAATCGTGCCCAGGGGGTTTGATGGGGTTTCAGATCAGATTGACGCCGGGTGGACAGACCTTCACGGCCGAGAAGGACGAGATCCTGCTCGACGCCGCCTTGCGGCAGGGTATCCAGATGCCGCACGGTTGCCGCGACGGTGCCTGCGGCGCATGCCGTGGCAAGGTGCTGCAAGGCGCTTTCGATCCCGGCCGGCAGAGCTTTGCCTTGAGCGAGACGGATCGGGCGGCGGGTTTTGCGCTGCTTTGCCAGGCCAAGGCACAAGGCGATCTGCTGATCGAGAGCCGGGAGGCGCGCCAGGAGCGCGAGCCGGTTCTCAAGACGATGCCGGTGCGCGTCGAGCGGTTGACGCGCCTGTCGCCCGAGGTGATGCGCCTTGAACTGCGGTTGCCGGGTGAGGAGGTGCTCGAATATCGCCCGGGACAGTATATCGATATCCTGCTCAAGGACGGTCGGCGGCGGGCTTTTTCACTGGCCACGGCCCACCAGACGGGTGGCTTGCTTGAGTTACATGTGCGTCACGTGCCGGGTGGGGTGTTTACCGGGCATGTGTTCTCCTCCTTGCGTGAGCGCGATATCTTGCGCATTCGCGGCCCCTATGGGCAATTCGGCATGTCTCGTGAGCGCACTCGCCCGGCCCTGCTGGTGGCAGGTGGCACGGGATTCGCCCCGCTCAAGGCAATCGTCGAGCAGGCGCTGCAGGAGGGCTTGCAGCAGGCGCTGTGGCTCTATTGGGGCGGGCGGCGACGTGAGGATATCTACCTGCACGACCTCGCCGAACAATGGGCACGCGACAACCCCTTGCTGACCTTCGTGCCGGTGTTGTCAAATGCCGAGGACGACCCGGGTTGGCATGGACGGCGCGGCCTCGTACATCGGGCGGTCATGGATGACCATCCGGATATGAGCGGGTACGAGGCTTACGTCTGTGGACCGCCACCACTGGTGGCTGCCGCCCGGCGCGACTTTTCGGAAATATGCCATTTGCCGACGACGGCGTATCATGCCGATCCTTTTGAACTGTCCAGTGATGCGCCTTCTGCGCCGTCTTCATCTTCAGGTTGATCACCATGCCCGCTGTTTATATTTCCCGCCAGCCCGTCGTTAACCGGCAAAGCAAGATCATCGCCAATCGATTGACCCTTCATTGCCAGGAGGGAGCGACCGCGAGCGATGCCGTGGCGATGCTCGATACCCTGGCCGAACTTTGGCCGCAGGGCGAAAAGCAGATCTTCGTCAATTTGAGCGGCGCCCCGGTCGATGCCGCTTTGCTTGCCTGGCAGGCGCCGGGCAACGCAACGCTCGAAATTCCATCCTCCGTGCTTGCCGGGCCGCAAGGCAGTGAACTGAAAGCGGCGGCGCAGGCGCGCGGTGCATCGCTGTGCCTGCGTCTGGAGGGGGCAGAGGGGCTGGCGCTGGGGCAGGGGCTGGCGTTGCGTTTTGTGTCTTTCGACGCGCGCCGTCTGTCGCCCACCGAACTGAAAAGTGCGGCAGTGCAGGCACAGGCCCACGGGATCGGGGTGGCGTACAACGTGTTCGATGCCGCGGCCTTCAAGTCATGTCTTGATGCCGGGCTGGCGGCTGCCGCCAGCTGGTTTTTCAAGCAGGCCGCCGCGCCGGCGGGCAAAGCACTCAATCCAGGGCAGGCGCAGATCGTGCGGGTGCTCAATCTGGTACGCAAGAATGCCGATGTGAAGGAAATCGAGGCGGCACTCAAGCAGGACGTGGCTCTTTCCTACAAATTGTTGCGCTACATCAACTCGGCCGGGTTCGGCCTGTCGTGCGAGATTCAGTCTTTCCGTCACGCCGTGACCATTCTCGGCTACGACAAACTCAACAAGTGGCTGTCGCTGCTCCTCGCCACGGCGAGCAAGGATCCGATGGCGCCGGCCCTGCTGCACACCGCGCTGACCCGGGCCCGGCTGATGGAAGAATGGTCGCACGGCCTCGTCGATCGCCAGGAGTACGATAACCTGTTCATTACCGGGGCCTTCTCGCTGCTCGATATGCTGCTTGGCGTGTCGATGGACAAAGTGCTGGAGAGCATGCACTTGCCTGAACCGATCAGCGATGCGCTTCTCGGTCGCGGCGGGGTCTACGGGCCCTTCCTCGAACTTGCGCAGATCAGTGAAGGAGAGGATGGCGCATTGCTGGCCGAGCGTGCCGGCCTGCTCGGACTGTCTGCCGAACGCTTCAACCGCGGCCAATTGATGGCCTTGACCTTCGCCGATTCGATGGAGTTCTGATATGCAAGTGCCGACCCGGCTGGCGACGTGCGCGACGGGCGGCCGTCTCGGGCTGGCCGGCTGGCTGTGCCTGTTGTCATTGACTCTGATGTTCGTGGGGGGGTGTGGGCGAAACGAGGAAGCGGAGCGCCCGGTGCGCCAGAATGTGACGCTGCTGCACTATTTTTCGTTCAGCGGTGAATTTTCCGGGGCCATGGAGCGCTTGGCCGAGGGCTTTAACCGCAGTGTGTCGGCCCACACACTCACCGCCTTGCCCGTTGACCACGAATCGTTCAAGACCAGCATCCTTGAGGATCTGCGTCGAGGCAATGCGGCGGAGTTGTATTCCTATTGGGCCGGGGCGCGTGTCCGGTCGATCCTCGAACACCTTGCGCCGATCGATGACACTTTGCCGATCAGCGAGCTGAGCCGCTCGTTTTCACCGTCGGTGATTCAGTCGGCGGCGATGTACAACGGGCACGTGTATTTTTTGCCGCTGACCCAGCATTTCGTCGGTTTTTTCTATAACAAGAAGGTCTTTTCGGCGCATGGGGTGACGCCGCCGCGAACCTGGGACGAGTTCCTGCGCGCCGTGGCGACGCTGCGCCGCAAGGGGGTTGTGCCGGTTGCCCTGGGCGCCAAGGCCAAATGGCCGGCGCAGTTCTGGTTTGATTACCTGCTGCTGCGCACGACATCCATCGAGTATCGCGATCGCCTGTTGAACGGCAATGCCTCGTTTACCGATCCGGAAGTGCGGCGTGTCTTTGCCCTGTGGCGAGATCTTGTCCGTGCCGGAGCGTTCAATGCCAATCCGAACGAACTCGAATTCGACCGTGGCGCAGCCGCCATGGTGCATCGCGGTGAGGCCGCGATGACCCTGATGGGTACCTGGCTGATCGGCTACTACGCCGGCCCGGAATACAAGTGGCGCGAAGGCGAGGACTACGGCTTCTTCCCGTTTCCAGACATCAGCCCGAACATTCCCCGGGTGGCTTTGGGGCCGATTGACGGACTGGTGATGCCCAAGGCGGCCAAAAATATGCAAGGAGCCAAGGCGGTGCTGCGCAATTTTTCGAACGTACCGGCGCAGGAAGCGCTGAGCCGCGCGACCGGGGCCCTGGCGCCCAACCTGGCGGTTCCCGATCAGGCCTATTCCCCGCTCAAGCAGGCGGTGCGCAATGAAATCCGGCAGTGCGAGTCCTGGGCCTTCAATTTCGATCTCGCCGCCCCGCCGGCAATTGCCGAGACGGGGCTTAACCTTTTTGCCCAATTCCTGGAGTTTCCTGATCAGTACCCTTATCTCCTCGAGAAAGCCGAGGCGCGCGTTCGCCTGTTGGCGAGGCCATGAGGGGGGGCAGGGATGAATCGACTGTTGGAGAAAGCACAAGCGCTCTTCGACCGGCAGCGATTGGCCGGCAAGCTCAAACTATTCCTGCTCATGCTGTTCTCTGTGTTGCTGCTGAGCGGCCTGGCCGTGTGGGGATCCCTGGCTTTGGTCTATTCGAGCAATTCGGCCTTGTGGGCGCTGGAGCGTTATGCAGCCCAGCTGGCGGGCGTCGAGCGGGCCATCCTGCGCTTCCGGGTGACGCACGAACGGGCCGAGGCCCAGATTGCCAGCAATTATCTGATTGACGCCGACCAGCAGCTAAAACGGATTCATGCGCTGCCGTGGGTGTCGCCTGCACCCTCGGCAGGGACAGACATTTTTGCGCTTAACCGCGATTTTTCCGAGCAGTTGCGAACCTATCTGTATTTTCACGAACAGAGTGCGGCGTTGACCAGCAGTGTCCGCCTGGGCGGGAAAAGTTTGCAGGAGAGCCTGCATGCGCTGCAGGCGCAGCCGTGGCCGGAGCACCTTTTGCCGCAGGTCGCCCAACTGGCGTTGGCGACAATGCAATCCCGACTTTTGCTGCAGGAATATCTGAGAGAACCGCAGGAAGGGTTGGTTCTGCAAGCCCGCGATAGCCTTCTGAAAGTCATTGACCTGGCGCTGGATTTGCGACGCAGGTCCCGGCAGCTTGAGTCCGGTGTCGAGGCGTATGTCGTGGCGCAGGAGACGCAGGTGCTGTTGGCCGCATTTTCCCGGTTTGCCGAGTTTGGGCAGCAAAGGCTTTACAGCGAAGCCTCCTTGTTGCAGACGACAAACCAGATCGTCGAATGGGTAAGGTCGGCAGCCGAGCGGCAGCGTGAGGCGATTGTCAGGCAGATCGTGTTCATTGTGGTCAGCATGGCGTTGGCCACCGTCCTGTTACTCATGCTCGGTTCCGTGCTTGGGCGCCGCTTTGTGCGCGGGCTTGCCCAGCCGTTAACCGAACTGGTTCAGATGAGCGCCAGCCTCGTGCATGGAAATTATGCCCGGCGGATCAATGACAGGCGCCCGGACGAGGTCGGTGACCTGGCGCGTAGCTTCAATATCATGGCCGAAACCATTCAGGCCAAAATCGATGCCATGCGCGAGGCCGATCTGGTCTTGCGGGCGCGCACCGAAGAGTTGGAGGTTTCCAACCAAGCCTTGGCCGAGGCCAAAAAAGAGGCCGATACACTCAACGCCTCGCTTGAAAGGAAGGTTCGCGAACGGACGAGTGAGCTGGAAAAGGCCAATCGGCAACTTGTCGAGTTGACGATTACCGATCCCTTGACCGGGCTGGCCAATCGCCGGCGTTTCAATGACACGATGGCCGAGGAGTGGGCGCGGGCGCAGCGCTCCGGACAACCGGTCGCCATGCTCATGCTCGACATCGATTACTTCAAGGCCTACAACGATTGTTGCGGCCATCAGGCCGGCGACGATTGTTTGCGCAAAGTGGCCGGACTGGTCCGCGGTGCGGCTCGCCGTGCCGGCGATTTGGTGGCCCGCTACGGCGGAGAGGAGTTTGTTGTCATTGCGGCGGATACCGATATCCCGGATGCCATCAACCTGGCCGAGTCGATGCGTGCCGCTGTCGAAAGAGCGGCGATCCCACACCCGGTGTCATCGCTTGCCGGTGGTGTGGTGACGGTGAGCATCGGTGTCGCCGTCATGGTGCCCTCGTTCGGGGTGTCTCCAGAGCGCCTCATGCAACGGGCTGATGCAGCGCTCTATCTGGCTAAGAGCGGTGGCCGGAATCGGGTGGTCAAGGGTGACGAGTCGCGCCTGACATGAACGCTGGCGGCGAAGCCGTCAGCGGGCGCCGTTCAGAATCCAGCGGGCCAGGCGCTCGGCTTCTTCCGGCTTGACGGTCGTATTCGGTGGCATGGGCAGAGCCGGTCCCTTGGCGGGTGGCCACTGGCCTTTGCTACCGGAACGGATGCTTTTTGCCAGCTTGTCGACGGCGTCGGCTTGTCCGGCGTAGCGTTGGGCGATGTCGCGGTAACCCGGCCCGATATTTTGCGCTTCCTGCTTGTGGCAGGCGACGCAGTTCCGCGATTTGGCGAGGGTGGCATCGGCGTGGGCGAGGGGTGGCGCGATCAAGGCCAAAGGCAGCAGGATAAGCACGCGACGGGTGCGGGGGCAGAAAGGCATCGGAGAACTCAGGATGGCTCGGTGGTTGCGAGAAGGATTCCGGCGCCGATGAACACCCCGCCGAACAGGCGGTCGAGCAGCCGGCGTGCCCGCGCGTTGTGCAGCCAGTTGCCAAGGCGGCTGGCTAGGTGGGCGTAACCTGACATGATGATCGTGTCGGTGATGCACATGGTCAGGGCAATGATCAGAAACTGCGGCAGTTGTGGCCGGGTCGGATCGATGAACTGCGGGGTCAGCGCGGCCATGAAGACCACCGCTTTGGGGTTGGTCAGATTGACCAGCAGGCCCTGACGGAAGAGGCCGGCCCGGAGCGCCTTGACGTCTGGTGTGTCGGTGGTGCCGGCGAGGCGCCACTTCTGGATACCCAGCCAGACAAGGTAGGCGGCTCCCGCCAGTTTGACCGCGGCAAAGGCGCTGGCCGAGGCCGCGAGCACCGTACCCAGTCCAGCGCCGACAATGGCCAACTGGACGAGCAAGGCCGTTTGCAGGCCAAAAATGGCCGGCAGAGCGCCCAGCTGCCCGTGGCGCAGGCCGGCGCTCATGCTGAGCGCCGCGCCTGGACCAGGGCTCAAGGCAATGACGATCGCCGCCAGCAGAAAGGCCAGCCAGAGGTTGAGGGCCATCGCGTGCGGACCTGGCTCAGCGCCGACGGAACTGCGAGAGGTCGCGCACCGCGCCGGTGGCCGCCGAGGTGGCCATCAGGGCGTAAGCCTGCAATGCCTTCGAGACGATGCGCGTGCGCGGTGCAGCGGGTTGCCAGCCGGCATCGCCGCGGGCGTCCATGGCCTGGCGGCGGGCGGCGAGTTCGGCGTCCGCAACGGCCAGGTGGATGCGCCGTTTGGGAATGTCGATCTCGATCCGGTCACCTTCTTCGACGAGACCGATGACGCCACCTTCAGCGGCTTCGGGCGAGACGTGCCCGATCGACAGGCCCGAGGTGCCGCCGGAGAATCGCCCGTCGGTGAGCAGGGCACAGGCTTTGCCGAGGCCCTTGGATTTAAGGTAGGAGGTCGGGTAGAGCATTTCCTGCATGCCTGGACCGCCCTTTGGCCCTTCGTAGCGAATGACGACCACGTCGCCGGCGACGATCTCGTCGGCCAGGA
>CAZHFS010000103.1:0-8699 GCA_964531885.1 uncultured Propionivibrio sp. | reverse complement strand
GGCCAGGGGTTGCCGAAATTGACCCAGCGGTATTCCGAAGCGAGCATGGTTACGTTAGGGAGCAGGCCGGCTCGCACGTGCGTACTGTCATTGACGGCGTAACGCAGATTGGCCAGTCGAACAAAAGGAGACCAGTGACCATTGGGACGCTCCAGGGCAATGGCTTGGAGGCTTGCTGCCAAGGTGGGTGACATCTGCCAGTCGAGTTGCCCGGCGAGGACCGAATCAAGATTGTAGGCGGTGCGCCGGGTACGCCCTGGGCCGTCCGGTTGGCTTGTCGTGTAATCGGCATCGTGGCTGCTGAACCAGGCAGCCCCCAGCGTTCCAAAGCCGGAGAAGCGCACTCCAGAGGCCGCATTCTCCATGTCGGCAAAGGATGTGTTGGAAAAACAAGACAAGATGAGCCACCCGCACGTCAGTGCAAGGCGGACAGGGCGAGTGATGGTTTCAGGCATCCTGTTGGTCAATCTGAAAAACTGGCGCTTCCGGAGCACAGCGAGGGAAGAAGATGTCGACTCGGGTTCCGCGTCCGGGTTCGCTGTCGATGGAGAGGCTGCCACCGAGCAGTCCGGTGACCAGATTGTAGGCGATGGATAAGCCAAGGCCACTGTTTCCCTGCCCAAGGCGGGTGGTGAAGAACGGGTCGAAGACGTGGGGAAGGTGCTCTGGGGCGATACCTACTCCATAATCGGTGACCGAGAGGCGGATGAGGTCGTTTGGCAGTTGTTCGGCATGCAGGCGGATCCGGCCGCCGCTTCGGTCAGCATACCCGTGATGCCGTGCGTTTTCGAGCACGTTGATGAGTACTTGGCCGAGTGGCCCCGAATAACTGTTGCATGTGATGTCCGAGGCAACGTCGAGTTCGATGATGCCTTTGCCCAAGTCCGGCGCGCTGCCAACGGCGGCGGTAACCTCTTCGAGAAAAGGGCGCAGTTCGAAATGTCGCCGGTGTGCCGTTGAGCGATCGACCGTTATTTCCTTAAAGGTCAGAATCAGGTTGCCAGCCCGTTCAAGGTTGCGGTCAAGCAGGGTTGTGGCTTCTTCCATCTGGGCCAGGATGTGCTTCATGGCAGAGCGCGTTATGCTGGTTTCGATCCCGCTGGCGAGCGTATCGTGGATGTCGTGGATCACCGAGTTTGCCATGCGCGCATTGCCAAGCGGCGTATTGAGTTCATGCGCCACGCCAGCGACCAGCGCGCCCAGGCTCTTGAGCTTTTCGGACTGCAAAAGGTAATCCTGCGTCTGTTTCAGTTGGTTCAGTGTCTGCGCCAGGGTTTCGTTGCGTTCGGCAAGTTCCATCGTCCGTGCGGCTACCCGCGCTTCGAGTTCGCTGTTGAGCGTGGCCAGTGCTTCAGCGTTCCGCCGTTGTTCGCTGACATCCTGCATGGCGACGATGTGGTGTACGCCATTTGCGAGTTCGAGGGGGCGCGAGTCGATGGCACAACGCAATTCATGGTGGCTTCGGTTGAACATGCGCACGTCCTGCGCGGGCGTGATTTCTCCTTCGATCAGCCTGCGCAGGGTGGCGGCGTCCTCCGGCGTCGCGAACACGCCAAGGTCTGTCAGGGTTTTGCCACAGGAGCTAAGCCTGGGTTGCTCGAATTGGCGCTCCCAGGCCTCGTTGGCGTCGATCAGCAGAAAATCTGAATCGGTGCGCAGGACAACTGCCAGCGCTACCGGGGAACCATCGAAAACTCCCTGGAAACGGTTGCGGGCTTCGCCAATCCGACGGATCTGGTCGCCGATTTGTTCTGCCATCGTGTTGAAATGCCGAGCAAGTTCGCCTAGTTCGTCAGGGATGTCCGCCGGCAGACGGGTTGCGTAATTGCCGGCAGCAAGACTTTCGTTGGCTTGCGTCAGCTTTGCCAAGCGCAGCCCGATGCGTCGGCTGGCAAACACTGAGAGGACAGCCGCGCTTGCGCCAACGAGCAGGCTGATGCCGAGTGCAATGTAAAACAACTGGCGGAGCAGGGTGCTGAGCAGGGTCGTCGCGATGCCGAATTGCAGTGTCCCGACGGCGTTGTTTTCCAGAAGTACCGGCGCGCGAACGTGGTACATCCCGTGTTCGAGGGCTTCTTTCCCGCCGCTGCTCGGCGCTGGCAGTGTTCCTTCGGGAATTTGACCGGCCGCGGTCAGGCGTTGGCCGTCGGGGGTTTGGACAACCACGTAGCGGAGTTGACCTTCCGAGTTACGCAGCATTTCGTCGAAAAAATCCTGGATTTCGGCATGCTGACCTCGCGACAGGCTGGGGGCGGTCGCCAGATTGATGATCTCTGCGGTTTGAGCGGCTTGCGCCGCAAAGCTGTCAGCCAGACTGGCACGCAATGCGAGATTCATTCCAGCCAGGAAGAGCGCCAGAACACCGAACTGGAGGGACAAGCCGGCAACGATCAGCTTTTGTCGCAGACTGCGCATGGACTCTCCATGGGAATCTCGTCGGTTAAGACATCTTGCGCCAGATTATAGCCAGTAGGGCTTGCGTCGTCGCATCTCGAACAGTGTATTCTCAGGGGGGTGGTCGAGGATGAGGAATACTGTGGTTTTTTGTGGCTTTACGAGATAGACGAGTGAACGAAAAAACGCCGGACGGAATAGTGCGCCCGGCGTTGCGAAGGACTAGACGGTCAGATTACTGTTTGCTCAGTCGCTGACCTTGGCTTTGGCGCGCAGGCCATCCACCAGCTTGCCGATTTGCTGCGATTGCGCCTGCTGCATGAGGCGCGGCTTGACCTCCTCGAAAGAGGGAAGGTCGAGCGGGCGGCTGTCTTCGAGCAGGATGACATGGAAGCCGTAATCGCTCTTGACCGGCGTTTCGGTGAACTTGCCCTTGGTCAGTGCGGTAAGTGCGTCAGCAAACGGCTTGACGAAATTGCCGGGGTTGGCCCAGCCCAGATCGCCGCCGTTATCCTTCGAACCCGGGTCGATCGATTGCTTGGCCAGTTCTTCGAACTTGGCACCCTTCTTCAGGTTGTCGATGATGGCCTTCGCATCGTCTTCCTTCTGGACGAGGATGTGGCGCGCCTTGTATTCGGTGTTGCCGAGCTGAGCCTTGATCTTGTCGTAATCGGCCTTGAGTTGCGCTTCGCTGATCGGGTTCTTGTTCAGGTAGTCCTGCACGAAGGCGCGGATGAAAATCGCCTGGCGAGCGGCTTCAGCCTGGGCGGCCACGTCGGCACGTTTGTCGACGCCTGCTTTTTTGGCTTCCTGGATCAGCAGTTCGCGGCGGATCAGTTCTTCGCGTACGGCGTTCTTGAGTTCCGGCGAATCCGGTGCCCCCTGGGCTTTCTGCTCGGCGATGAATGTATCGGCAAGACTCTGCGGCACGGCAGAGCCGTTAACCGTGACGAATGCCTTGCCAGCAGCAAAAACGGGCGCGGTGAGCAGGGCGCCGGCAATCAGCGCAGCCGCGAGTTTTGTATTTTTGTGCATATGTCGTAGTCCTTCAAACAGGGTAAAAGAGGGAGGATAGGGGTTTGAGCGGCCAGAGTAAAGCGGCTGGCCCCAGCTTTTTTTTGTGGAAGTCAGCCGCCGGCTGCTTCTGCGGGGGTTTTTGCTTGAATGCTGAGGGCATGGATGCGGGTGCGCATGAGTTCCCCGAGCGCTGCATGCACAAGCCGATGTCGGGCCAACGTGGGTTTGCCGGCAAACGCCTCGGCGATGACATGCAGGCGGTAGTGGCCACCGCTGCGTGCTCCCGCATGGCCGGCGTGTTGGTGCGAGTCATCGATCAGTTCGATGCTTACGGCTTGAAGGGTGGCGAGACGCGCGTGGATCAGCGCCTCGATTTCGGCGAAGGGCAAGGGGCCGTGCTCGCTCATGCCGGGAAAACCTTGCGGAAGGGTTTGACCGTCACTTTTTCATAGACCCCCGCAGCGACATAGGGGTCGGCATCGGCCCAGGATTTGGCGGCGTCGAGGGAGGAGAATTCGGCAACGATCAGGCTGCCGGTAAACCCTGCCGGGCCTGGATCTGTGCTGTCGATCGCCGGGCAGGGGCCGGCCAGGAGCAGGCGTCCTGCGTCTTGCAAGGCTTTGAGCCGTTCGAGGTGAGCCGGCCGGGCGGCGAGACGGGCCGACAGGCTCCCTTCACGGTCTTCACCGACGATGGCGTAGAACATCATTCTTTCTCCTTGAGGTGTCGAGTCAGGTAAATTCCCTGGGCGAGAGCGAAGGCCAAGGTCAGTCCGATACCACCGAACATCTTGAAGTTGACCCAGGTGTCGGTCGATAGCCCCATGGCGAACGCCACGAACAGATTGATGAGTCCCATGAGAATGAAAAAGGCGACCCATGACCAATTGAGCGTTTTCCAGACCGGGTCTGGCAACTCCATCTGCGCACTGAGCAGGGAGCGAATCAGATTCTTGCCAAAGAAGAGCGAGCTGACGGTAAGCGCGACGGCAAAGCACCAGTAGAGGACGGTGGGCTTCCACTTGATGAAGACTTCGTCGTGCAGAAGGAGGGTCATGCCCCCGAAAACGGTAACGATCACAAGGCTGGTCCACAGCATCGGATCAACCTTGCGGTGGCGGAACCACACCCAGCCTATCTGGGCGAACGTGGCCGCAATGGCGACGGCCGTGGCGACGAAAATGCCTTCGAATTTGAAAGCAATGAAAAACAGGATGACCGGGAAGAGATCGAAAAGAAATTTCATGATTGAGGCAGCAAAAGAGTCGCCGGATTATGGCCGATTTGCGCCGGGGCTGTCCATGCTGATACTGTGATGGAGAGATGCCCGACTTGCTTGTGCGGGTTAGACTGCCAAGAGCCTGAGAAGGACGGGATTGCCATGAACCGAATCGCCATCATCGACGACAGCGAGATCAACCTGACCCTGTTTCGTGCCTTGGTCGGGCGCATCACGGGGTGTGAAGCGCATAGCTTCGTGCGCGCTTCGGAAGGGCTGGATTGGTGCCTGGAGCAAAGTCCGGAGCTCATTATCGTCGATTACATGATGCCGGAAATGGACGGGCTCGAATTCATTCGGCGTTTGCGCGCCATGCCCGGACGCTCTGAAGTTCCCGTGTTGATGATTACCGCGAACATCGATAAAACAGTGCGTTACGAAGCCTTGCAAAGCGGCGCGACCGATTTTCTGACAAAACCAGTTGACCGCATCGAGTTTGATGCGCGGGTGCGCAACATGCTGGCACTTGGCGAGAGTCGCCGGCATCTGGCAGATCGTGCTGCCTGGTTGGCCGAGGAGGTCCACAAGGCAACGGCGGCGGTGTATGCGCGCGAGCAGGAGCTTTTGTTTCGCATGTCCCGGGCGGCTGAATTTCGCGATCCGGAGACCGGTGCGCACCTGGTGCGCATGTCGCACAGTTCACGTCTGATCGCTGAACGTCTTGGCCTGTCGTCGGCTGAACAGACCTTGATCTTGCAGGCTTCGCCAATGCACGACATCGGAAAACTGGGTATCCCGGATCACATCCTGCTCAAACCCGGTGCGCTTACCAATGACGAACTGGTCGTCATGCGTCGGCATGCGTCGATCGGCTACGAACTCCTGAAAGATAGCGATTCGGCCGTGCTGCAGGCGGCGGCAGCCATCGCCATCTCCCACCATGAACGATTCGATGGGGGCGGTTATCCTTACGGGGTCTCCGGTGAAGCGATCCCGCTCTTTGGTCGCATCGTTGCCGTGGCTGATGTGTTCGATGCCCTGACGTCAGAGCGGCCGTATAAGGCTGCCTGGCCGATCGATCATGCGGTGGGTTACATCACCAGCAATCGTGGCACCCATTTCGATCCGGCATGCGTCGATGCTTTTCATCGGGCCTTGGACGACATCCTGGCCGTGCGTGACGAACACCTCGATCGGGATGATATCGTGGGGAGTTTCCCAGGGCAGTAAGGTTTTCCGAGACATGTTGTTAGCCCGTGGCCGGTTAGGACGGAAGGTCTGCCTGGTTGCTCAGTTGGGCAGGGTGAGCCGTTGTGCGGCACTTTGCGGTGTGCTGCCCGGGGGGACGATACCGAGCAACGGCGCGTGCAGGCGAGCTTTGAGTGCCTCAATGTTTTCTGCCTGGCGATTCATATTTGGGTCGATGCAGTTGGCCACCCAGCCGGCGATGTGCAGCCCGCGTGCGCGGATCGCATCGCGCGTGAGCAGGGCATGGTTGATGCATCCGAGCCGCATGCCGACCACCAGGATCACCGGCAAGGCAAGATCCCTGGCCAGGTCGGCGGCATCATAATCTTCGCCGAGGGGAACCAGGAAACCGCCAACCCCCTCGATCAGAACAGCATCAGCCTGGGTACGCAAGGTATCGAAAGCAGCACGGATCGGTCCGATTTCAATTTTCCGGGCAACTTCGGCCGCCGCGATGTGCGGAGCGATGGCGGGGGCAAAGAGGTAGGGGTTGACCAGTTCGCGCGCCGGTTTGACCGGCATGGCGGCGAGCAACTGTTCGACGTCCTCGTTGCGCCCTTCACTGTCGGTGCCTGCGGCAATCGGTTTCATGCCGGCAGCGCGAATGCCTTGCGCAGCGAATGCATGCAGCAGGGCGCAAGTGATGAAGGTTTTACCGATCTCAGTGTCGGTGCCGGCAATGAACCAGGCCGGGGCGGGAGGAGTGTTCATGTTGGAAGTCCTGGAGGGTTTTAACCACAACGTAACGACGGGTACGACGCAAGAGAATTGCCGGAAAGGGCGCGGGCAGGAAGTTCTCCGCGGTGCTTGGTGAGAGGTATTCGATTCACGTCGGTCTATTCTATGGACTTGCGTTCGTCGTGCGCGTTGTGCTTACAGGGTTTTCATGCCTTTCGGGCCGTGCACAGCAGTACGTCATAGCTCGCGGGCAAGCCCTCGGGCGTGCGGAATGTTTCGTAGGCAGTCTGGACGCGGGCCCATGTGTCCTTGCCCATCATGCCACTGCGGCCTCCTTCGCCAACGTTTTGGGCACCAATGGCCTTGACCGAGCGGAGCAGGGTCTTGAGATCGGGATAGTGCACGATGTGTCGTTCGCGAACGAGTTCGATTCCGATGAAGCCGGCGTCTGCGAGTGTGGTGCTGATTTCGGTGGGGTCGCTGAAAGGCAGGGTGTGGCGGTGGGCGTCGATGCCGGCAAAGGCGGTGCGCAATTCGTGGAACGTCTCGGTGGCCAATGTGCTGAGCGCCAGCCGGCCACCCGGACGCAGGACGCGGCACGCTTCGGCAAAGACTTGCGCAGCCTCGCACCATTGGATGGTCAGGCTCGACCACCACAGGTCGAAGCAGTCTTCGGAAAACGGTAGGTGCTCGATGTCGCCGGCGCTGCCCTGATTCAGCAGATGACGGGCTTGGAGGAGCATGGCCGGGGCAAAATCGACTCCGATGATTTCGGATCGCGGCCAGCGCGCGCGTAGCAGACCGGCGCCGTATCCGGTACCGCATCCGGCATCGAGGATGGTGGCCGGAGAGGAAATGTCGAGGGTGTCGATCAGTCGGTCGCAGACGCGGCGCTGGACGACGGCGGCGCTGTCGTAGGTTCCGGCGGCGCGGTCGAAAGAGGCGCGGACGCGCTGCTTGAGGTCAGGCGGGAGCATGGCAGAAGTCGCCGATGAGGGCGGCGAAGCGTTCGGAATCGTGAAGGAAGGGAGCGTGTGCGGCGTCGGCGAAGGTCTCGAGCCGTGCCTGTGGCAGTGTGGCCGCGAGCCAGCGTGCGGCCGTGACAGGCATCAGCGGGTCGCGTTCGCCGTGAATCAGCAGGGTCGGTACATGCACGGACGGTACTTCGCTACGCAGGTCGACGTCGCGCAACCAGGCGAGGCCTGCGAGCAGCGTCGCGGTGTCGGGGAAAGGCGTTTCCTTGAGCGAACGTGCCAGTAGGCGGCCGATGCCTCGCGCCTGTGCATCGCCCTGATTGAACAAGGCAGTGAAGCGTTGCAGCGCACCGGACGGATCGGCGGCGACGGCGGCGGTGAAGCTTTCAAGCAGCGCCGGGGTTTGTGCGTCGTTCCAGTCGGCGGCTTGCACGAATGCGGGCGTGGCGCCGACGAGCACGAGACTCGCGATTTTATCGGATGCGTGCTGTGCAGCACGCATTGCGAGTTGCGCGCCCAGCGACCAGGCGCACAGCACAGCGCCTTGGGTCAGGCGCTCAGCGAGTTGCTGTGCGGCTTGGGCGAAATCGTGGCAGGGCTCGCTGCCAGCGTAGCCGGGCAGGTCGAGCAGCGTCACGCGTAATTCAGGATGCGTTGCGGCGAGACGCTCGACGACAGGCGCCCAAGCCGAACGGCCGATGCCCCAACCGTGCAGGAAAAAGAGTTCGGTCCGCTTCATGCTAGTTCGCGCATGGCGTCGACGAGGCGGGCGACGTGGTCGGCGGTGTGTGCCGCGGAGAGCGAGACGCGCAGGCGGGCGCTGCCTTGCGGCACGGTCGGCGGGCGGATGCCCGGCACCCACAGACCGCGCGCATACAGCGCTTCGGCCAGGGCGACGACGGCATGATTGTCGCCGACGACAATGGGCTGGATCGCGGTCGGCGAGGGCAACAGCTTCCAGCGTGTGGCGGCGAGCCCTTGGCGCAGTTGGGTGGTAAGCACGGCGAGGTGGGCGCGGCGTGCGTCGCCCTCGGCGATCTGGGTGAGGCTCGCACGCAGCGCGCAGGCGATGATCGGGCTCGAGCCCGTGGAGAAGATGTAGGTGCGCGCACGCTGCAGCAGCCACTCGATGACCGTCGCCGAGCCGGCGATGAAGGCGCCCGAGGCGCC